>NZ_DJBE01000006.1:0-19085 GCF_002429925.1 Acinetobacter sp. UBA5984 | reverse complement strand
TCATGGCTACATTATACGAAATGAATTATATATTAGCTTTAAATAGAAATGTCCGCCTTAGATTTGCACTTATTGCTTATCTTGGCGGACACTCATATGTGAATATTAATCTTGAATAAATTGAGAAAGCTTAAATCAGATTTAAATTAAAACTGTTTTGTCACGCTTAACCCAGCACTCCAGTTACGACCTTCTGCAGGTTCATAGAAACGACCATTGCTTTCATTGACAATGACTGAACCTGAATAATCCTTATCAAACAGATTATCTACACGTGCAAACGTTTTTATAGATAAATCTTTGACATTCCAGTTATAGCCTACATTAGCCCCAGCCACTGTATAACTTGGTGCAACTTCAGAATTAATATCATTCACAAAAATTCGGTCTGAATAACGCACATCAAGACCTGCATTAAAGCCATTTTCAGGTTTCCAGCCTAGACTGACAAAAGCCTGATTTTTAGCAATTCCAGGAATATAATTACCTGACGAAACTGCAGCTACTGTACCAATTGCTGGAATATCGGCATCAAATGTTGCATCAATATAGCTATAGCTGGCTTGAGCTGCTAGATCACGCCAAAGATCTTTATTCCAAGATAGCTCTAATCCTTTTCTTAGAGTTTTATCTGCATTACGAAACGTTGAGCGCCCGCCATCACTTCCCGCAGAAACAATGTCATTTTTGGTTTGAGTCTGAAATGCTGCTAAGGTCATATCACCAAAGCGATTCGCAGATTTTAATCCTAGCTCATAAGTTTCACTTTCAGCCGCTTTTAAGCTTAGTACATCGTTGCTACCATCAGCCGGATAAGCCATTTCGGTAAATGTTGGTGTTTCAAAACCTTGTGCATAGCTTGCATAAGTCATTAAATCAGGAAGAATTTTCCAACTTAATGCAACTGAAGGCAGTAATTTCTCATAAGTCGTTTTACCTGAATTATCGCCATTGCTTAGGTATCGATCTTCAGATTTAAAATGCACATTGCTATAACGCAAACCAGCATCTAGCGTCCAATCTGGCGCAAAGTTATAAGATGCTTGAATATAAGGATCTGCATTCCAAAGCGTATTGTCTTCATTACGACGGAGTTCACCTTTAACGCCTAAAGTATTACCGACAAAGTTTTGATAGCCTTTACGGTCTTCGGTCATGCCATCAATCGCCACCCCAGCAATCAATTTTAAGTTATGTATAACCTCTTTACCCATCCAACGGATATCTGCACCATAAAAGTTACGATCAAAATCAATGACACCACCCGCATGCTTTTTACCCAGCTGGATTGTATTAGGGATACAAACATCTGTGTCCTTAACATAAGCACATTTAGGCGTTGATTGATATTGGGTTACAGAACGCTGACCAGCATAGACCATTGCATAAATTTCATTTAATTCATTGATGGGTTTATTCCATGTTAAGCCAGTTTGCACTTGCTCAATTTCTTTACGTGCATTATATAGCAACACATTCGCTGCGACCTGTTTAGGATTTTCTCGCCATTGATCTCGAGTTAAACCACCTGGATCATCTGCTGCAATTTTGACATAGTTATTGATCCAATTAATTTTAGAGCCATCGTCCAGATCCCACGTCAGCTTGGCATTGTTCAGTACTTTATGTGCACCACTATGATCACGAAAACCATCCGTATCAAAATAAGATGAACTGATGATATAGCTTGGTTCAGAAGCATTTTCTGAACCACCTTGTAGCACCAGGTTCGTTTGGCCTTTATTCTGACTGCCACCCGAATATCCCAAAGTGACTGAATCAGGTCCCTGTCCTTCACGGCTTTGTGTCAGGATGGTTCCGCCAGAAGAATTACCATATAGCGAAGAAAATGGCCCACTCAGCACTTCAATATGATCCAAACTATTCAGGTCAATATTCGAGGTTTGCCCCTGCCCATCCGGCATAGTCGCAGGAATACCGTCTACATATAAACGTACTCCTCGCACACCGAAAGTCGAACGCGCACCGAAGCCCCGCATTGAGATCTGTAAATCCTGAGCATAATTTTCGCGGTTATTCAGCTGCAAACCTGGTACACCTTTTAAGGTTTCAGACAGATTTACATTCAGGCTATTCTGTTGTTCCTGATTCAGATAATAGGTAGATGCCGGTGTTTCCAGAATGGCACGATCTGTACGGGTTGCTTCAACCACAATGGGAGCCAGTCGCTGTACCTCTGTAACCGGTTCTTCCGCATAAATTCCTTGACTGATACAAGCAATCAGACAGGATAAAGTCGATTTCATCGGCAACCGCGTGGTATGAAGGTGCATAGCTAATATTCCTGATATATGGCATTCACTCATGCCATGGGAGTTCAAACGTTTTAAAAGTGTCTTATTAATTTTAAAGACTCAGCATCTGCATAAGATCAAACTGAATACTTGCAGGAAAGCTGAGCTAAAGGTTCATGATTTTCTAATCAAGCTTTATTGTCATAACAGCCTGTATTTTGCATAAAAAAGCCTGACGAATCAGGCTTTTTTACTTAACTATAAAACTTCATTATTTATTGTCAGGTAGTGCATAGGCAACCAAAGAGTCACCCATTTTGGTACCGAAGGAACCGTGACCACCCGCCATAATCACAACATACTGCTTACCATTGGCTTCATAAGTCATTGGCGTCGCTTGACCACCTGCAGGTAGACGACCTTTCCACAGCTCATCACCATTAGTCACGTTGATCGCACGGATGTAATTGTCTTGAGTTGCACCGACAAACATCACATTACCTGCAGTCGAGATTGGACCACCTAACATTGGTACACCCATTTTAAATGGAGGTAATGGAATGCCCGGCATACTGTCACGAATCGTACCGATACGACGTTTCCAAGCGATTTCATGATTGGTCAGATCAACACCAGCCACATAACCCCATGCAGGTTGCTTACATGGTAAGCCGAATGGAGAGAGGAAGGCACTGATTTCAACACCATAAGGCACGCCATACATTGGCTGTACCCCCGCTTCAGTACCTGCACCTTTGGCAGTCTGCTTACGGTTCGGATCTTGCGGAATCAGACGAGATACAAATGGCAAACCAATTGGATTGGTTAATGCGATTTGACGGTCTGGGTTGACTGACATACCGCCCCATTCGAATACACCGAGGTTACCCGGGAACACTAACGTACCATTTTCAGAGGGTGGCGTATAAATACCGTCATAGTTTAATTTCTTGAACGATACACGACACATCAACTGGTCAAACATAGTGGCACCCCACATGTCTTTATCAGTCAATTTATCTTTAGGTGCCAGGTTAAAGTCAGAGAATGGTTGAGTTTTTGAATACCATTCGCCTTTGGTTTGTGGACCGCGTTTTACTGACTGAGGTACTGGTTTTTCAGTAATCGGAACGATCGCTTCACCTGTACGACGGTCTAATACAAAGGCATTACCGGTTTTGGTCAGCACATAGATCGCTGGAACCATTTTCCCGTTTTTGTCTTTGATATCAGTCAATGTCGGTTGAGCGGGTACATCCATATCCCACAAGTCGTGGTGAGTAGTCTGGAAGTTCCAGATCAATTTACCGGTAGATGCATTAATCGCCAGCATAGAGTTCGCATAACGCTCGTCTAGCTCAGTACGGTGACCACCGTAGATATCCGGTGTACCTACACCTGTTGGTACATAGACGATATCCAGCTGTGCATCATAAGCCAATGGCGCCCATGCGTTTGGAGAGTTATTTACGAATTTTTGACCAGGAGCTGGAATCGCGTTTGGATCTTCTGCGCCAGTATCAAATACCCAGAGCAATTCACCAGTATTTACATCATAACCACGAATGACACCTGAAGGTTCTTCAGTTGAATAGTTATCTGTGGTTGAACCGGCGATGATAATAGTTGTACCTGTCACCACAGGAGGTGAAGTCGGGTTATAACCGCCTGGATATGGGAATGGCATGTCTTTTTGCAGATCGACTTCGCCGTTATTACCAAAGTCGGAACATACCTTACCAGTAGTTGCATTGACCGCCACCAAACGTCCGTCATTCACTGGTAAGATTACTTTCTGAGGACATTCGGCAGACGTAGTTGAACGCGCAGCCAGGCTGCTTTCAAAACCTGCAGTATTGTTCGCATCATAATAAGATACGCCACGGCAAGTTAAATGCTGGAAGGTATTGTCCGCTTTCAGCTTAGGATCAAAACGCCATTTTTCCTTACCCGTCGCAGGATCAAGTGCAATCAGGTACTGGTGAGTGGTACACATAAACAGGTTATTACCCACTTTAATCGGGGTTACCTGATTCGTAGTTTCACCAGAATCTTTATCCGTTTTTACATCACCGGTATGAAATTCCCAAGCTAACTCCAGATCTTTTACGTTATCAGCAGTAATCTGTTTTAATGGAGAATAACGTAAACCTGACTGAGTACGACCATAAGCAGGCCAATCTTCATCGGCAATACCCGGAATGGCTTGATGGACTGCAGGTTGCTGTGATTTTAATTCGCCACGGATTTCTTGCGGGTCATTAAATACAGAGTAAATCATGACAGCAATCGTAATTGCCAAGGAGCCAGTCAGCGCCATTTTTGCCGCTTTGCTGTCGCCAAAACCGCGAGTCACTGCAGGAATCAGCAGAGCCAGACCGAATAGGCCTAAAATATCTAGACGTGGTGCCAGTGCAAAGAAGTCTGAACCCACTTCCCAAAGCCCCCATACCACTGTACCAAGGACCAATACTGCATAAACAATAAGAGCTGTGCTTTTACGTTTTTGTAATAACACTGCTGTCGCCAGGAAGAACAGACCGGCAATGATGTAGTACCAAGACCCACCAAGTGTTGCCAGATATATTCCTCCAAATAGCAGAACCAAACCGAAAATGGCAGCAATAGCTGCCAGAATCGTTTTCAGTACTGAACCTGAAGACGAAGTATTCATATTGAACACCTTTTTTTTGATTTCTTGAACGTCTAAGCACTTAAGCGGCATAGACACCATATTGTTAAGTTCTTAGTTATAAATACATGAATACTTGGAGTATCAGTTCATCAATGCCCCAAAGTAAAGGAAGAATCAATTGTGTATTTGCAACTAAAAACTCCGTTTAGAACGACGTATTAAACTTGATTCCGCCTACCCAGACATTTTCACCGTCTTTATATGCGCCGACATGATGGACATATTGCAGGTTTGGACGGATGGTTAGCCAGTTAGTTGCATGAATGCCGTAATAGATTTCTGCATCGACTTCTTCACTACGGTTACCCAATACATCATTGTTCATATTGATCCGGGCAACACCTAAAGCGATTTCATCCTGTGGACGGGCATCCATCGCACCTTTGTAGACAAGACCGATATTTTGCATATCACTAACTTGGTTGGTTTTAGAGTCATGAACAGTGACGTTCACGAAACCGCTTAAACCACGTGATGTATCCCCTTGATGTGAAGTCAGCTGTTGCTTAGCTACAATCCACCCCCCGTGATGATGACCATTTTGGGTTTGTTCATCTTGTGGAGTCACGCCATCAAATATTTTGGCATCAGCGGTGCTGTAGTAATAACCGGCACGATATTCACCTGGCAGTTTTTGCTCACCCAGTTTCGGTGTCCAGACCACTTCTGCAGGAATAATCGCGCCTTTAGATCCGTCTGTGCTCAGGCTAAAGCCTTTGCCACGATTGTCAGCATTTTCAGGGTTGTATTCATAAACCCCTACCTGAGTATAAACTTCCGGGGTAACGTTATATTTAACCCGCGCAGCCCATTGAGAAACTGGCCAGTTATACCATTGATCCCCTACCCAGTTACCCACTTGTGAACCGCACAATGCCAGATTCTGGAAGTCACAATCAAAACTGTTAAAGTCTTCACCTTCACCAAAACGCCCGACTTTTACATCCAGTTTTTGATCCAAGAATTGTTTCTTGATCCAGAAATCTGTTAGACGCCAAGTTTGACCGCGACCCCATACTTCCTGAACTGAACTTAAATGTCCTGTAAGCGCATCAGAAGTATTCGAAAGGTTGCGACCATCGCGATGAGTTACTGTAATTTGTGCTTCAGTGTCTTGCCAGCCAGCAATTTTTTCCAGATCCAGATGAATACCCAGGTTTAACTGACCTGTATATTCTGTGCCATGGCTATTTGAGCGTTTCGCGTCAAGCAAAGTTGCCATTTCACCTGTATATCCAAAGCTAAAATCATAGCCCTGCTCTTGAAGCTGGATACGTTGACCATTCCAGTCACCCAACATCCACGGACTTTCTGCACTAAATGCATCAGCGGCCTGAGTAGTTGTATTTGCCAATAGCAATCCAACTAAGGATGTATAGACAGCCTTAGATAAGGGAGAAATAAACATTAAATGCTTCACCTTAATCACGTTTTTACTAAATATAGTACACTCATTTAATTTTTTAGTTTCAAATAATGAAGGAAAAGTATTAATAATGTTATGAAGTTTAGCTAATCTAATCCTTTTGTTAATTTTAATTTAATAAAATTTTAAATTTTAAATTCAATAATTTAAGAGGAATTAAATATAATATTAATAAAAATAATGCTACCTATAAATATTTTTTCTACATTAGTTCTTTTGTACAAAAATTTACCAATTCAAATTGCGTAATAAAAAACATTTGGTCTTTTTGTGCGTTTTTTATACTGAAACTTGATGGTCATCGCCTTTCTATTCTTGAATTTGTTACCGAGGAAAATTGAAAAAATCTGGTTCTATAAAGGTATCTAAAACCATTAAATAAGATAAAAAGTGATATCTGTTAGATAAAGTTTAAATATATGTAAAAATTAAAATTATTGACTCTTTATAGTTGATTATAGATGTATATTTTCTTAATCCTTTCTATCAATATTCTCGTTAACCACTTTATATTGGCTTCATCTTTTGATCAGCTAATTGTAAGTAAAATGAGTCATTATAAATAACTCCATTGAATCGCTACAAAATATGTAATGATTCGAGCTTAAAACTAAATAAAACATGATTTAATATAGAATATAAAATTTAAAAACAATAATTTGCATCGATAAAAGTATATATTTTATTTTTCAAATCTTACCAATTCTCCCTCCTCTTTTCCTACTTGCAATTAAAGCTATTCAGTCACATGATTAAGTGATCAAGGCTGCATATCAAGTGAGTAAAATCATGACGCCTGAACAATGCTTCCAAGCCATTTTGGCCCAATCCAAGCAGCATAATGAAGAAAAATCCTAGCGCTCAAAGCTGGAAAATAACCTGATCGTGCTCAGTCATGAACTGAAGGAAATCGCAGAACGCATTGAGGAACAATTCACTGATCTCATCTTCGCTGAAATGGATCATTTTCTAGAATCTCAAGGCTGGAATTCAGAATTTATTAATACTAGAAATAAAAGATATACCCTGAATAAAAAAAATATTTATCTCAGTGCGCTTAAACCAGCGATTGGAAAATTTTTATTTGTGATTAAGCATGACCTGTTTGAAAGTACTGAACATCAGGTGGAAGCCTGCTTTAAAGATAGTACGACCTTGAGTCATTTTAAAACTGCCATGCAAGGTGGAAATCTTAAAAATGATATTCCGATCAAGGCGCTTGAAGAATGGTTAAAAGGCTTACAGTTAACATTGCAGAAATTAAAAGCTGAAAGTAACAACCTTCTGGCTGATGGTCTGACCTATGAAGTGATCAAGGTCGGCCAGATTCATCATAAAAGACTGCCTAACTTTATCGAAGCCTTTTTATCCATTCTGGAGCATAGATAAGCCTGTTTAAAGTTAGGGGCAATTTTGAGTTCTATTTATAGGCGCTGTAACTCATTGACCGTACTTCCCTGTTCTGCGAGCCATTTCGCGCGGCGCTGGAACAAGGCTGGAGCAGCCTGATTGACCTGATCAATTAAGATTTGTAGATCAGCACGCACCAGTTTTCGGTTTTCTACTACTACCTGACCGTTCACCATGGTCATGTGCACATCCTGTCCTTGTACTGCATGTACCAGATTGGTATGTAAATTAAATAACGGGCCTTGATCAATCAAGGGTGTCATTCTTGGGGTCGCAATATCTACTGCAATCATATCGGCAAGTTTTCCAGCTTCTAGCGAACCAATCTGATCCTGCATACCTAAGGCTTTGGCACCTGTCCGAGTTGCCATCTGACAGACTGACCATGAGTCGAGTGCTGCGGCATCTAAACCAGAAAACTTCGCCAATAATGAAGCAGTTTTCATTTCTTCAAACATATCCAGATTATTATTTTCTTTCTCGCCGTCTGTACCCAGTCCTACTGCTATGCCGTGTTTAAGCATTTCCGTAATGGGTGCAGCCCCCGAGGCGAGTTTCATATTCGAGATCGGATTATGTGCGACACCAATATTATAGTGTTTTAAGATTTCGATCTCTGTTGAATCAGCCCAGACACAATGCGCTAACAGACATTGAGGCACATCCAGCATACCCATTTGCTCCAGCGTCTGGATCGGGCGCACGCCATAACGTCGAAGGTTTTCTTCGACATCAAACTTGCTTTCATTGCTATGCGTGTGAAAACCAGTCTGATATTCATGACATATTTTCTGGATACGTGCCAATGCATTTTCTTCAGCATAAAACAGATGTTCCAAGCCAACCCAGACCTGAATTCGCCCATTTTCGGCTTGATGCCATTTTTGAATTAAAGCTTCATTGCTATTGAGGGTTTCAAAATAGTTGTGATCTAGATGTTCAGCCACATATGGCACCAGCACTGCACGTATACCGAGTTGCTGTGCAGCCTCGGCACTACCTTCCATATAACGCCACATATCCACAATGGTAGTTGTGCCGGATAGCAGCGCTTCTGCATAACAGAGATAAGAGGCGATTTTGGCATCTTCCGGAGTCACTACCCGATGCATCGGGTCAATAAACTGCTGCAGCCAGTCCCAGACTGGTAAACCTTCGGCAGTACCGCGGAGCAGGCCTGAGTGGCAGTGGGTATTAATCAAACCCGGCATCAATAAACTTTTGGGATACTGGGTAACTGCAGCTTCAGGATATTGCTGAGTTACTTCCTGTAATGTTCCTACCTGTTTAATGAGAACACCATCAATCAGGATGGCACCACCTTTAATACAGTCCAGGTTTGAGTTCATGGTCAGGACATAATCTGCGCTTATAATTTTCATAAAGTAATTCCTGAAATTCGTCCGATTAAGGGCTAAAGGTTTTGCCAAGTGACGCTGGTAAATTGAGTTTCAATAACTTCTTGTCATGTGAAATGAGGACTAAGACAATAATGGTTGCGATGTATGGCAATGCCGATAACAGTTCATTCGGTACTTCTAGACCCAGCGCTTGAGCATGAAACTGCAAAATCGTTACACCACCAAATAGATATGCACCCAACATCAAACGTGTTGGTTTCCATGCAGCAAAAACGACTAAAGCAATTGCAATCCAGCCGCGCCCTGCAACCATATTTTCAACCCACATGGGCGTATAAACCGTAGATAAAAATGCACCGCCAATACCTGCCATTGCACCGCCAAACATGACTGCACCATAGCGAATCGCCAGCACGTTATAGCCCATGGCATGTGCGCTTTCTGGAGATTCCCCTACTGCTTTCAGTAACAGGCCTAAACGAGTTTTACTCAGTACCCACCACACCAACACAAAAGCAAGAATGGACAGATACACTACATAGTTTTGCTGGAACAGGACTGGTCCTATGAATGGAATATCTACGAGTCCCGGAATTTTTAGATTTTCCAGACCCGGTAAGGCGGTACTGACATAATTCTGTCCAAGAAAGGCTGAAATCCCGATCCCAAAAATAGTGAGTGCCAGGCCACAGGCGGATTGGTTAGTACTTAAGGACAAAGTAAAAAATGCAAAAATTAGTGCCATCAATGTGCCTGCCAATCCGCCCATAAATAAGGCACTGGCGACACTGGCTTCATACTGGCTAGCGAAAGCAAATCCAGCAATGGCACCGACCAGCATCATGCCTTCTACCCCAAGATTAATGACACCGGTACGCTCTGCTACCAGCTCACCCAGCCCGGCAA
Organism: Acinetobacter sp. UBA5984; assembly: GCF_002429925.1. NCBI lineage: Bacteria > Pseudomonadati > Pseudomonadota > Gammaproteobacteria > Moraxellales > Moraxellaceae > Acinetobacter > Acinetobacter sp. UBA5984. The sequence continues at coordinate 9,032 of NZ_DJBE01000006.1, read as the reverse complement.
AGATCAATGGCGTTGCCGCAGCGACAGTTCCGGCAACAATTGCGGTTAATTCAATACTCATGTTGTTATCCTTCTTCTGTCTGGATCAGGCTACTTGCGCAGTGGTCATGGTTTTTTTGATTTTCTTTTTGGCAAAACGGTAGCGGTTTTCAATCAGGGCATCTGAAGCCAGCAGGAAAAATAAAAGCAGGCCCTGGAAAATTCCGGTAATCGCGACTGGGAGTTGCAACTGCATTTGTGCCAGTTCGCCACCTAAATAGATCAGCGCCATCAGGAAACCTGAAAGTACGATTCCAATTGGATTTAGTCGGCCGAGATAAGCCACAATAATGGCCGCATAACCGTATCCTGGCGAAATATTCGGATTGAGCTGGCCGATTGGCCCTGCTACTTCACAGATTCCGGCGATCCCCGCCATCAGACCTGAAATTCCTAAACTTAACCAGATGGCTTTTTTAGCTGAAAATCCTGCATATTGGGCTGCTAAAGGCGCCTGACCACTGACTTCCAGTTTATAGGCCATCAAGCTCTTACGGATAAAAATCCAGAACAGCACCACTGCGATGATTGTGATAAAAATTGAGGCGTTAATCCGTGTGCCTTCCATAATCAGCGGCAAGGTCGCGCTTTCCGAGAACATTACGGATTGTGGAAAATTCATACCATCCGGATCACGCCATGGGCCATTGACCAGATACATGAGCAGGAAAAACGCGACATAGTTCATCATCAAGGTCGTCAAAGTTTCCTGTGCATTAAAATAGGTTTTTAGCAGTGCTGGAATCAGACCCCAAATTGCACCGCCAATCGCGCCCATAATCACCATCAACGGTAAAATCCACCAGCCGATCTGCTCATGAAACAGGATGGCGATACCACCGCCAAAGATGGCCCCCATAGCCAACTGCCCTTCGGCACCAATATTAAACAGACGGGCACGAAACCCAACAGCTAGACCTAAGGCAATTAAAATCAGCGGACTGGCTTTAATTATCAGCTCACTCAGGTTATAGACTGAGCTTAGCGGCTCGATAAAAAAGATATATAAAGCCTGAGCAGGATTCACTCCAAGCATTAAAAACAATAGGCTACCCACCACTAGCATGGCGAGTAATGCAAGCACGGGGGAAAGCCATTTCATTAATTGAGAAGGATGTTCTCTAGGTTCTAATAAATGCATATTTACACCTCTTCTCTACGCGTGTGCTTCATGGACAGCCTCGGACTCAGCTAATATTGCTGGATCTGCCTGAATACCTGACATGAGCAGGCCAATCTGTTCTGCATTGGTATTTTTAGCTGGAACGGGTGCAGACAGCTTTCCACCAGCCAGAACACAAATCTGGTCGCTAATTTCAAACAGTTCTTCCAGCTCTTCCGAAATTACTAAAATCGCAACGCCTTGGCGGGAAAGATCAATCAGGGTTTGACGGATAAACATCGATGCGCCGACATCAACGCCCCAGGTTGGCTGGGAAATAATCAGCACTTTAGGCTGTTGGAGGATTTCACGTCCTACAATAAATTTCTGCAAATTCCCGCCCGAAAGGCTGCGCGCTTCAGCATGTGGTCCTGCTGCTTTTACCCCGAATTTTTCGATACATTGCTGGGCAAAAGCGACAGTTTTATCAAACTGGATAAAGCCCCATTTGTTTAAACCCTGACGGAAAGCAGTCAGTAAGGTGTTTTGTGCCAATGTCATATTCGGCACAGCACCCCGACCTAAACGCTCTTCCGGAACAAAGCCCAAGCCTAGATCACGTCGCTGGCCTGCACTGAGTTCAGAAATGTCATGATCTAATAGAAAGACTTGGCCTTTTTTCGCCGTTTGCTCACCGGAAAGCAGAGCTAGTAATTCAGATTGACCATTACCCGAAATACCGGCAATGCCCAGAATTTCACCCGAATTCAGGTTGAGTTGAATATTGGATAAGGACACGCCAAAAGGATCATCAGTTTCATAATTCAGATTTTTTACCTGGAACAGCGTGCGATGTTCGCCTGTATATTTAGCATGCGCATAAGTCGGCAATTCCCGGCCAATCATTAATTTGGCCAGTTCACTGGTACTATTTTCAGAAGGCAGTACATAGCCGGTGACTTTGCCATTACGCAGAATTGTAGCTTCATCACAGAGTTCTTTGATTTCATGCAATTTATGGCTGATATAAAGAATTGAAACACCTTGTGAAGCCACCAGTCGCAAAGTTTTAAATAACTGACGTACCGCTTGTGGGGTTAAGACTGAAGTCGGTTCATCTAAAATGAGTAGGGACGGATTTTGGAGTAGACAGCGGATAATTTCGACCCGTTGTCGTTCACCAACCGATAAAGAAAAAACTTCACGCCGTGGATCTACCGGCAAGCCATATTGTTCTGATACTTCGGTAATTTTAGCCGATAAGCTTTTTAGATCTATTTTTTCATCCAGACCTAATAAAATATTTTCAGCCACGGTCATGGTTTCAAATAGGGAGAAATGCTGGTACACCATGCCGATGCCCAGTTTTCTGGCCATCGACGGACTTTCAATCTGTACCTCTTTACCATTCCAGACGATATGACCGCTATCTGCTTTGGTGGCGCCGTAGATGATTTTCATCAAGGTGCTTTTACCAGCACCGTTTTCACCCAGGATGGCATGAATTTGCCCAGGTTGGACTTTTAAATGAATACTGTCATTTGCTTTCAATGAGTTATAGCTTTTGCTGATATTAATCAGCTCCAGTCGTGGAATTTGCTGCTCATTGAGCGATGACGTTTCGATGTCATTTGACATGTGAGGCAGATCGCTCATAACTCAGTCTCCACTCATTTTGGCCCAGTCCATAAAGTGATTCATGGACTGGGGGATGATTTTTCAGGATTTACTTTCTTTTATTTTTAAGTCATACACATAGTGAAAGAATTATTTAGGTAATGAACCTTCAACCCCTTTTACATAGAAGTTCATTTTTCCAAGCGCTTCATCTGTCATTTTGCTGCCTTTGGTAATCACCAAAGTTCCATCCTGTTTATAGATTGGCCCCTGGAATGGATGTAATGTGCCTTTATGAATCGCACTTTGTGCATTTAAAGCGGACTGTTTCACCTTGGCAGGAACAGCAGGCCCGAAGTTTTCAATTTTCACTGCATCCTGTTTTACGCCATACCAGAGAGCGGCAGGTTTCCAGGTTTTATTAGCCACTTGCTGCATGGCTGGGCTATAAATTTTTTCCCAGTGCAATACTGAAGCAGCCAGATGTGCTTTAGGACCAAATTTGCTCATGTCTGAATCCCAACCAAAGGCATAAACGCCTTTTTGTTGAGCCGCTTGCACCACTGCTGGCGAATCCGTGTTTTGCATCAGCACATCAGCTTTTTGAGAAATCAGTGCCAAAGCCGCATCACGTTCTTTACCCGGGTTAAACCATGAGTTCACCCAGATGACTTTGGTTTTGACTTTAGGATTGACGCTTTGTGCACCCAAGGTATAGGCATTAATATTACGAACCACTTCCGGGATCGGGAATGAGGCTACGACACCCAAGGTATTGGTTTTGGTGGTTTGCCCTGCCACTACACCCAGCATGTAAGCACCTTCATAGGTACGCACATCATAGATGCCGAGGTTTTTCCCTTGCTTATAACCAGTCGCGTGCATGAATACAGTATTGGGGAACTGCTTCGCGACTTTTTCCATCTGGTTCATATAACCAAAAGAGGTCGCAAAAATGACTTTATTGCCCTGCTGTGCCAGATTACGAATCACACGTTCAGCATCGGCCGTTTCAGGCACATTTTCGATATAAGTCGTTTTAAATTTTCCGCCCAAAGCTTTTTCAGCTTTAATACGCCCCTGATCATGAGAATATGTCCAGCCATGGTCACTGGTTGGTCCAATATAGACAAATGCAGCTTTATCGACTGCGAAGCTCTGGCTACTGATCCCCAAACCAATAATTGCAGCCGCAATTACAGGCAGTGAAAATTTTTTCATTATCTTTTTATGTTTGGACATATTCAGCATAAATTGCCTCCGTGAATGCCATTTGAGTTTTATAAATAGCGGCTTTAAAAGATCTGAATCGACATCAAAAATTTTACTGATTGCTATATTTCTATTAATTAGCAACTTCTATTCCAATTCAGTTCAAAAAATAGAACAGCTGGATTGAAAAGCACTTATAATTTTTAGAATGATCTGTTCTTTTATTTATTTTTATAAATTACAATTATTTACTGCCAAATATTTGATATAAAAAAGTCTAACAGTTAAGAAAATAAGTCGAGAAATATAAACTCCAATCTAAGTCAATAAACAAAGCTGCTAGAAAACCAGGCTCAGCTCAAGATTGAGAAGTTAATAAGATTGAATATTTAAAATTTCTTGTGATTTTCTTCTGATCTGCGCTAGATAAGTGCGTCAGATCTAAATCGTGTGCGCCAATAAATGGCTTATAGTTGGCAATGTACTGAATGGATAGAAATAGATTTTTAAAAATAGAAAAACAAATTTAGCAAAGTAATTTGAAAAAAATACAGAAACTGGATTGCAGCGTTTTAAATTGAGCTTACAATCCAAAAAATCTATATTTATGGTCTTATAAATAAAATGAAGCAGGATTATAAAAAGAATAATTTCAAATCTTCACCGAGATGACCAGAAGTCTTTTTGTAATTGAACCGTTTCCTGTTCAAGTTCCGTGATTGGTCCAATCAGCTCAATATTCTTCTGACCATGTGTAAAGACATAAGCAGCAGAAACACTCATGGTCAGATTCTCATTGTAGTTTCCAGTACATTGCAATAATTTTTCTTCGGTCATGGCATAGACCACCCGTCCGATATTGGCCCAGTAAATGGTTCCAGAACACATGCAGCAAGGTTCAACTGCTGTATATAAGGTGCATTCAGCTAAATAGTCTGGTGTAAAATTGCTGGCTGCGATCCGGGCTAAGGTACTTTCTGCATGGTTGACCGTGTCGATATTACATTGGGTCAATAAAACCGTTTCATGATCAGGTGCAACTAGGACTGCACCAAAAGGATGATGGCCTAAAGACATTGCTCGTTTGGCAACTTCATTGGATAATTTTAAAAAAGATAGCATTTGCTCATGACTAGGCTGTGGCATAAATCACTCTAACAATTGAGAGTTCAAAGGTCATATATGCTTTATAAAATAGGACTTTGAACAGATGACATGGAATAAAAAAAGCACCCCAACAGACCAGAGTGCATAAAGGAGGAAATTTAATTTAAACAATATAACGTTTGCTTAGCCCCCATTCCGCCAAAATGCGGCGATAGGTCGTTGAAGAACGGTCAGCTTCAAAATGCGCTTCCATCGTAATATCCAAAGGTAACTCCTCCGGCTTTTGGCTTTCGACCATGTCCTGATCTTCAGAAAAAATCTGTGCGTTAAAATCGTAAACCGCTTGCAGATCACCAGTCGTATCAAAATTACGGGTCAACGGCACAAATAAGCGGGTTTTATTGTGAGATACCGGACAGCAGGCATTCAGAATTTTCAGAATGCCATTTTCCGGAAAATGCACCGTTAAAATCGCTGAAAATGGTGGATAAACATCAAACACACGTTTCCACAGGAATCCTTCTGGTGCCAGATGCTGCAGGCCATGCGGATAATTGCTGACATCACTGACATATTCCGTATGCAAGCCATAAGGGGTGCGCACAGTTGAATACTTTTGCACGATCGGGTTATCACGTGAAGCAAAAGATTCATGATGCACCCAGGCAAAATGCGCTACATCGATAAAGCCCTCCAACTGCCGGCCACTTGAACCGCTGATATCAACAAATGGAGGCAGGATGGATTGATGTTCTTCACTGTCCCAAGTATCCAGATCAGGGAAATTAGCTTCTGATTCATCTCGGCTAAATAGGCTGGTCCAGACCAGACCATATTTCAAGACCACTGGAAACTTGGTTAAGGTAAAACGATCCGAAATGTTAGTCAGTTCTGGTTGAGCCGGTATTTTCGTGCATTTTCCTTGAGTGTTGTAATGCAAGCCATGATAAGGACAAATGATTTCTTCACCCTTTACCCAGCCTTTGGTTAATGGCACACCACGATGCGGACAGATATCACGAACCAGATGAATGTTGCCACTCTCAGTTTGATATATCGCCATTTTCACATCCAGAAGTTGTACCTGCTGTGGCGTAGTACTCACATCCTGAATACGGGCAACTGGATACCAATGCTGAGCCAGGATATTCCAGTCTGATGGGTCAAAGCCGCTACAGTGCGGTTGACTGAATAAATTAAGCACCGGGATCGCATTCATAGTTCACTCACAAATATTTATCGCATTACAACGGCTTAAATTTTTATCTCATTAAGCTGCCTTGTTGTTCTTTAATAAAATTAGCCAAATGCCTGTTCTGCTGTCTATTAGAATGTTTCGTAGCCCGTGTTCCAAAAAATAGAACACAAAACTTTTACCGTTCCATTTCTTTGAAAATTGGCATAGAAATCGCTTATCCACTTGCATAGAACCAGAATCACTTAGTTTCCAGCTGAAGATTATGTGATTAAAACGATATGCAGGTGGATTGACGTGATTTTATGAATATTACTTTTTCAAGATTTTCAGAATATTTTATTGCCGTAGCCAAAACAGGCAGCCTCAGAAAAGCAGCTGATCAGCTTTATATTTCCGTCTCCGCGATTCATCGTCAGATCACTCTGGCAGAAGAAGAATTTGGCATCGTGCTTTTTGAACGGTTACCGAGTGGCCTGAAGCTAACTTTAGCGGGTGAATTACTGTATGCGGATCTACTCAAATGGCAAAAAGAATTCCAGCAGACCTGTGTACGTTTTGATGAAATTCAGGGTTTATCACGCGGCAGCATTGAACTAGGGCTCATTGCGGCACTCAGTGACGGTTTCGTTTTAGATTCCCTGCAATATATGTATGAAAACTATCCCTGGATCAATTTCAATATCCAGATTCAGGAAAGTGATACCGTCTCTAAAATGATTATGGATGCTGAAGTTGATTTTGGCATTCTGCTCAATCCTAAAAGTCATAATCAGCTCGAAGTCATGTCTTTTGTGGAAATCCCGGTTGGATTTGTGATGGCCAAATCTCATCCTTTAGCTCAGGCAGAAAAAATCTATTTTTCCGACACTTTATACTTTAAGCATCTCATTCCCTGTGCCCCTTTAATCATTCATGACTATGTCTATAGCCTGTATAAACATCACCAATTTATGCCACAGCAAAAGCTGGAGTGTAATGACATTCGCATGATTACCTCTTTGGCAGAGCGCAACTTAGGAATTGGGATACTGTCCTACATCGATGCATTGCCTTATTTAGAACGTGATGAACTGGTGTTTAAACCGATCATTGAAAAAGGGATGCATCCGTTGACCCTTGCTCTTTGTGTGGCACCGAAACGGCAAATTTCCCGTATCTCACAAATCATGATGAACCATCTGATCGATCAGATGGAAGATTTGAAAATCAAATTACAACAGCTTAATGCCTCATGTGCTGCCTGATTCATATGCAGCACAAATAAAACTTATTGGAAAAAAGATATGACAACCTTATGGATTAAAAATCCTCTTGCTGTATTTACTGCGAATGATCTGGATACCCGTGGTGGCTTGGTCATTTGTGATGGCAAAATTATTGAACTGGTGGCTCTAGGACAAACCCCAGCATCGCCTTATGACCAATTCTTTGATGCCCAGAATTTAGTGATTACACCGGGACTGATTAATAGCCATCATCATTTTTATCAGACCTTAACCCGTGCCTGGGCTCCTGTGGTAAATGCTCCGCTATTTCCGTGGCTAAAAACCTTATATCCAGTCTGGGCCAAATTGAATACTGAACAGCATTATCTAGCCACACAAATTGCATTGTCTGAATTACTGCTTTCCGGTTGTACCTTTGCTGCGGATCACCATTATCTATTTCCACAGCAGCTGTCCGATGCCATTGATGTTCAGGTTGAAGCATCAAAACAATTAGGGATTCGTGTGATGCTGACCCGTGGTTCCATGAGTCTGGGTGAAGATTCTGGTGGCCTGCCACCGCAACATACCGTACAGGATATGGATACGATCCTTTTGGATTCAGAACGACTGGTGCAGAAATACCATCAGCGTAGTGCTGATGCCATGGTCAATATTGCGCTTGCACCATGTTCACCATTTTCAGTCACACAAGAAATTATGCGAGAAAGTGCTGCACTGGCAGAAAAACTGGATGTACGTCTGCATACCCATCTGGCTGAAACACTGGATGAAGAACAATTTTGCCTGTCCAAATTTGGCATGCGTACCGTCGATTATTTAGAAAGTGTAGGCTGGCTTAATTCCAGAACCTGGCTGGCGCATGGCATTCATTTTAATGCTGATGAGATCCAACGCTTAGGACAGGCTCAGGTCGGTATCTGTCATTGTCCACATTCCAATATGCGTCTGGCTTCAGGGATTTGCCCAACCATGGATTTACTGGAAGCAGGTGCAGTCATTGGTCTGGGTGTGGATGGCTCTGCTTCAGGTGATGCATCTAACCTGATTCTGGAAGCCCGCCAAGCGATGTATTTACAGCGCTTAAAATATGGTGCAGAAGTGATTACGCCTGAACGTGCTTTAACCTGGGCTACACAAGGCTCGGCACAGTTATTGGGACGTGAAAAGCACCTAGGACAAATCGCACCAGATTTTCAGGCAGATTTAGCGTTTTATAACCTAGATGATGTCCGTTTTTCAGGGATTCATGACCCGATTGCCGGCCTGTTAATGTGCGGTGCAGACCGTGCTGAACATGTCATGGTCAATGGACAATGGGTCGTAAAAGACCGGGAAATTCTAAATCTGGATCTTGAAGCGGTTCAGGCTGCACATCGTCAGGCAGCGAAAGCTTTGCTTGCTGCCTAAAAAATCTATTAGCGAACCCCTAATATTTAAATAGACCTCTTGCATTAGTCAAAATTTAATCAGTGATAAGCGTTGATTTTTAAATAAATATCAAAGTCTAAAATAGGGTGTGTTGACACTT
>NZ_DJBE01000069.1:5885-49632 GCF_002429925.1 Acinetobacter sp. UBA5984 | reverse complement strand
CTAGTAATTTGAATAATCTAAGAAACTTACCGCTGCTTGACCAACGATTAAAACGTTTGAAAATAGAGTTTGAATGACCAAAACAGCAAGGAATATCTCGCCACGGACAGCCTGTTCTAATTCTATAGAGAATAGCTTCAATAAAATTGCGTAAATTTGAGTTGTGGTGAATGGATAAATTACGCAGAATAACTTTCAACTTTTGCCAGTGTTGATCTGTCAGCATGGTACGAGGCATAGCGAATAGTAAAATTGGGTTTGGCGATTTGATTTTACTACTTCGCTATTTTTTTAAGCTAAAAGTGTCAACACACCCTAATAATTTGGCCCGACGTGGCAGACGTTCTTTGACTAATGAAAAGAGTAAATAGTAGGAGGCAAGATCTAATTGCTGAAATAAGGCCTGTACCTGATCAAAAGATTTTTGTTTCTGCTCCGCAGATTCATATTCGAAGAGAAAACGCAAAATGAAATCAATGTCTTCATCAAACATCTGTTCAGTCTGGTATTGATACACCTTATTTACCTTTCTTTTTATAGATAGATTGAGATTCAAAAATGATTCATGCATCTCACCATGGATTTAACCTGAATTCCAGCTGATTCATCCATCTTTGTTTTGAATATATTGAAGATTGAACATATAGCCAGACAACACCAATAAAAAAGGAAGAGATCTCTCCCAAAATCTCTTCCTTAGAATTGAATCTTTACCCGATCCATTATGTCATTATTATAGTTATTCACATTATATTAACTTGTCTCTTTACTTAGAGATCTGATCAATTATGGAGTTGTCTGTTATTGATCATTACCCTCTAGATATGCTTTTCACGGAATCTCTAGACGAATAAATCTTATACACAAAAAACCAGAAATGCAAGCCAAATGGCAAAATTTAAATGTTGTTTTTATAAGGTTTTTTTTGAATTTCTATATTTATATAATTCATATACAACTTAAAAAATAAAAGCAGGCCGAAGCCTGCTTTTATTTCAATAACTTAGAACCAGCCTTAGTCAACGAAGGTCACTTTTGCAATTGCTTTTTTGCTGGCCTGAATAATTAAAGTTACGTTCTCTTTCACAGAAAAAGACGCATCAACCGGTTTCCAGTCCACTTTTACAGTGCCGCGGCCTAAGGCATCTTTAGCTTGAGCAGCATTTTTGGTTAAGCCAGCTTCACGTAAAATTGAAGTAATGAAGATCTCACCACCAAACTCACCACGTGAAATGGTCACTTCTGGCGTACCTTCTGGCAGTTCACCTTCAGTAATGATATTACCTGCACCTTTATGCGCATGTGCAGCGGCTTCAGCACCATGGAAACGTTCTACCAGTTCCAGCGCCAAAATACGTTTCACTTCCTGCGGGTTACGGCCTTCTTCGATTTCTTTCAGCAAGCCTTGAATTTCTTCTATAGATTTGAAGCTAAGCAGATCGAAATAACGCTCAATCAATGAATCCGGCATAGAGAGGACTTTCTGATACATCGCGCCCGGTGCATCAAATACACCAATATAGTTGCCTAAAGATTTAGACATCTTGTTCACGCCATCCAGACCTTCAAGAATTGGCACAGTGATACATACCTGCGCTTCCTGGTTATAACGGCCTTGCAGGGTACGGCCCATCAACAGGTTAAAGGTCTGGTCTGTACCCCCTAACTCCACGTCAGCTTCTAAAGCAATTGAGTCATAACCTTGAACCAGTGGATATAAGAATTCGTGAATCGCAATCGGTTGCTGGTTGTTATAACGCTTGGTGAAGTCATCACGCTCTAACATACGTGCAACTGTTTGTTGTGATGCCAATTGAATCAAATCAGCTGCAGTTTTTTGTGCAAACCATTCCGAGTTAAACACGACTTTGGTTTTGTTTGGATCAAGAATTTTAAATACTTGTTCCTGGTAGGTTTTTGCGTTTTCTAGTACCTGCTCGCGTGACAATGGCGGGCGGGTTGCACTCTTACCAGTCGGGTCACCGATCATCGCAGTGTAGTCACCAATCAGGAAGTACACTTCGTGACCCAAGTCCTGGAATACTTTTAATTTATTGATTAAAACTGTATGACCTAGGTGCAGATCCGGTGCAGTTGGGTCAAAACCCGCTTTAATTTTTAAAGGACGATTCTGCTTTAATTTCTTCAGAAGGTCTTCTTCGGAAATAATTTCGTGGGTGCCTCGTTGGATGAGGGCAAGTTGTTCTTCAGCCGGCAGGAAATTTGACATCACAAAATCCAAATACATCAGTTATTCAATTTGTGCGATATACTAACACTTTTTCAGCACATTGCAGGCTTAAGAATAATCATGACAGCGATCTATATTGGGGTAATGACCGGCACAAGCATGGATGGTGTCGATATTGTTGCTGCTTCTTTTGATCCACTTCAGCTTCATGCTACCCTCACCTTGCCTTTTGATCCCGATCTTCGTGATGAACTGATGGCACTGACTTTGCCAGATGACAATGAAATCGACCGCATGGGCAAAGCCGATGTCGCACTGGCACAGATGATTGGTCATGGCATCAATACGCTGATTGAAGAAAATAATTTAAACAAATCGCAAATCAAGGCAATTGGATCGCATGGTCAGACCATCCGGCATCGTCCTGAACATGGCTTTACCCTGCAAATTGGTGATCCAAATATCATTACTGAAATCACCCAGATTCCGGTCATTTCCGATTTCCGTCGTCGCGATCTGGCTGCTGGCGGCCAAGGTGCACCTTTAGTCCCCGCTTTCCATCAAGATATTTTCCAGCATGAGAGTATTCACCGTGTGATTCTGAATCTGGGCGGCATTGCCAATGTGAGTATTCTGCCGGCAGGTCAATCGGATCAGGTCTATGGCTTTGATACAGGCCCTGCCAATATTCTGATGGATGCCTGGTGTCAGCGTTATACCGGCCAGCCTTTTGATGAAAATGGTAACTGGGCAGCTTATGGCACACCAATCCGTAGCTTATTGGACCGTTTACAGGAACATGAGTTCTTCTCAAAAGAGCCACCTAAAAGTACCGGCCGCGAAGACTTTAATCTGGAATGGCTGGATGAACAGATTGCTGATTGGCGCAATGATCTTCAATATGATGAACTTGAAGATACACCAGAGAATGTGCAAGCTACTTTAATGAAGCTCACGACCCGTGCGATTAAAAAAGCCATTTACCGTTCCGGCCTGGATACCGGTGAAGTTTATGTTTGTGGTGGTGGTGCCTATAATTCACATTTATTGGAACAGTTACGCTGGCGTTTGCGTAAACATCATTGGAGCGTACAAACCACAGCCGACCTTGGCTTAAATCCGACTTGGGTGGAAGGCACGGCTTTTGCCTGGCTGGCGATGCGTTTTATGAATCAACTCAGCGGCAATCTGCCGGCTGTGACAGGCGCATCCGGTTATCGCGTTCTAGGTACGATTACCTCTGTATAAAAGCAGCTTTAAGCTCACTATATATAGTTATAAAAAAGGTCTGCATATTTGCAGACCTTTTTTATGATGAAGAACCATATTTAGATCATGTCTAAATTCTTCCTAACGCATCATTAGTTTGGCATTTTCATTTCTAAATGCACGCAGGATTTGCTGTCCTGCCCGACCGGTCGGGCTTAAACCCAGACGGCTTTGTTCCTGACGAATCGCCTGACGAGTTTTATCCCCAATCAGACCATCTACCTCACCAATATCATAGCCACGGTTTAATAGGAATTGCTGGATCTCGCGACGTTCCGCACGTGACGTGCCTGGATCATCGGTTGGCCAAGCTGCCCGAATGCTTCCCTTACCTTGTAAGCGGTCAGATAAATGTGCAATCGCTAAAGCATAACTTTCTGCTGCATTATAGCTGTAAATAGCATCAAAGTTTTTAAAGACTAAAAATACCGGTCCATTTTCGCCTGCAGGTGCCAATAAGCCAGCCTGAGAAGATTCTGATAAATTGCCCTGTAATAGCGGAGTACCGTCAGCACGCACCACACCACGGTTCATCCAGCTACTCAGTGATTTTTTATTGCGTCGGCCTTCGCCTGCAACAGACATACCTTGTGGAATTTTTACTTCAAAGCCCCAGGGTTGGCCAGTCTGCCAGCCACGTTTTTTCAGGAAATTGGCTGTAGAAGCCAGTGCATCAGGAATACTGCCGACTAAATCACGACGACCATCCCCATCAAAATCAACCGCCAGCTCATCATAAGTCGATGGCATAAACTGAGTATGACCAAAAGCCCCTGCCCACGAACCTTTTAATTGGTTTTCATAGACATCACCCCGTTGCAGCAATTTCATGGTGGTAAAGAACTCACCACGGAAATAACTTTGACGACGACCTTCACAACTCAAAGTACCTAAGGCCTGTAATAAAGGATATTTTCCGGAAATATCTCCAAAATTACTTTCTACACCCCATACGGCTACGATCGTTTCCGCCGGCACTCCATAGGCTGCGCTAATCCGGTTTAATACCTCACGATGTTGCTGCAGTTTTTGTCGACCCAGCTGTACACGTTCTTCATCCACCAGTCCGGACAGATAATCCCAGATTGGGGTCGAAAACTCAGGCTGATAATTCAACTTTTCAATCACAGAATAATCAGGTGTTAAATTTTGCGTATAACGATCGTAGGTTGAACCACTTACGCCTTGTGCAATCGCCTGACTGCGCAAATTGGCAAGACAATTCTGAAAATTATTTTGGGACGCATAATTGACCGGACTGCTCGGCATAGAAGACATATCCGTTGATGTCACACGCTGACCATTAATAATCAGTTCTGCCTGTGCCTGTGTAGCAGCTAAAACCAAAGAACCAACAAAAAGTGCAAGCCGTTGCATAAGACCCTTAAATATTTAGATTTTGAATTATGTTTCTACCTTAGCAGTTCATGATGAAAATTAAAGCGCCAATACGTAAATTTAAATTCATAATTCCTACACTTTTGAATTCATTTTGTAGCTTTTAAATTTAAAAAACTTATCCACAAACTCATTTTAAATTCAAATTAAGCTTATTTTTAAATTTAAATTCAAAACTCAGGAAAACACTTTTGAATTTAAAAAATGATTGTGGATAACTTGTCTTTAGATCAGAACTTTCCAATCAACCAAAGGCTTCTGGTATATAGCATTTCTATTTTGAATTCATTTTTATTAGGAGTGCCTATTTTTAAATTCAAAACTTTAAATTCATTAATCAGCTTTTAAATTTGAATTCATATTTTTGAATTTAAATTTAAGCAGCGAAGTTTAAATTCAAAGTTCATTTTTAAATTTGAATTTATTTTTATGAATTTAAATTCAAAATCTATTTCCAGTTTTAAATTCAAACTTAATGTTAAGTTTATCCACAAGTGAATAACCTAGAATTCAGCTCAAAATAGCAGCAAATTAAATTATTGTATTTATACTCAATTGATCAGTTTACAAGCAATTGATTTTAAAAATGATCCGCCCAATGGCAAGGGATTTTTAAAGAGGCGCAATCATGCCTGAATCTGGACAAATAAAAAAGCGATCACCGAAGTGATCGCTTTTTTTATCAGCAGCTTAGAGCTTAGATGGTCATATCTTCGCTCAATGCCAGCGGATTTGGCAAAATCTTCGCCAGTTGACGACATAAAGTGGTCAGCTGAGCGCTGTCTGTGGGCATCAAAGTAATGTGGCCAATCTTGCGACCTTCACGCTCTGACTTGTTATATAGATGCAAGTGAGCGCCTTCTAAAGCCAGGACATCTTCAGATTTGGGATGCTGACCGATAATGTTTACCATCACGGTTGGACGCACCACTTCAGTTGAACCCAGTGGCAGACCTGCGACCGCACGAACATGGTTTTCAAACTGCGAGCAAACAGCGCCTTCAATCGACCAGTGACCTGAGTTATGCACACGTGGTGCCATCTCGTTTGCATACAGGCCTTTGTCTGTCACAAACAGCTCAAGAGTCAATACACCCACATAATCCAAGTGATTCAGCAGGCGAGTGATGTAATCCTGCGCGACTGGTTGCAGATCCGCGCTATTGGGTGCCGGAACAATCGAGTGCGACAGGATGCCGTTGTGGTGATGATTTTCAGCCAATGGCCAGGTTTTCACATCACCATTTTGACCACGTACCGCAATGATCGATACTTCACGCGAGAAAGTCACAAAACTTTCTGCGATCAGTTCACCAGCAGGGCCGAGTTCCGCCCAAGCCTGATCAATTTGATCGGCTGAACGTAAAACAAACTGACCTTTACCATCGTAGCCACCACGAGAGGTTTTTAGCACGATCGGCAAGCCAAGCTCAGCCACGGCCGTCTGCAAGCTTTTCAGTGAAGTTACCGCTTTATACGGTGCAACCGGAATTTCCAGTTCATCAAATAGGGCTTTTTCAGACAGACGATGCTGTGCGATGGCTAAAGCCTGACGTGGTGGATGCAGATCTTTGTTTTGCGTTAAAACATCGATATCAGCCAATGGTGTATTTTCAAACTCCAGGCTAAAGACATCTGCGCTATTGATAAAGTCCTGCAAGCCATTTACAGCTTGGGTGGAGAAAACCGGACCTAAAGCCGCAGAAGGGCAGTCCGTATTGGCTTCAAAGAACGTACATTGAATATTTAGAGGTAGTGCGGCTTGTGCCATCATCCGACCTAACTGGCCGCCACCAAAAATACCGATGGTTTTATCCATTGTATTTGATCCCGTATTAAGCTTGGACTTACATTTGACCTGGAATATTGTTACTTGCGACTTTCTCGGTTTGTGCCGCGCGGAAATCTGCGACATTTTTTGCGATCTCTGGACGGGTTAAACCTAAAATCTGTGCTGCCATAATGGCTGCATTGGTTGCACCGGCAGGACCGATCGCCAATGTTCCTACGGCGATACCCGCTGGCATTTGCACGATAGAAAGCAATGAATCGACACCATTTAAGATCGAAGATTTGACGGGTACACCTAGTACTGGCAAATCAGTTTTGGCTGCACACATACCTGGTAAATGCGCTGCACCACCTGCACCGGCAATAATCACCTGAATACCACGATCACGCGCTTGTTCAGCATATTCAAACAGACGGTCCGGGGTACGGTGTGCGGAAACGACTTCGGCTTCAAATGGGACACCAAGCTGCTTGAGCATTTTGGCAGTGTGTTCGAGAGTTGCCCAATCTGATTGAGAACCCATGATAATACCTACGAGAGGAGTATCTTGTGCAGCAGCCGCATTCATTGCAAATTTTCCAGAGATTAGAGTAAGAAAGATAAATCTCGACGAGAGAGCCAAGCTTGAATAGGAAGGCATATTATAGACTGATTTTTCAGCTTCATAAAATTTAACGGTCAAAGCAAGGCTCGATTTTTCTTATTTTTTAGCGGATTCTTAAAAACTAGAATAAAAATAGGGAAGTAGTGGCTAGTAGATGATTTCAGGAACTGCGGAATACAAAATAGACACAACCACAGAGACATAGCGCCGCCCATAGATAATCCAGTTTAAACGGCTGTTTGAACAGGAAGATCATAAAGGGAACAAAGACCAGTAGAGTGACGACTTCCTGGGTAATTTTCATTTGACCCACCGCCAGTCCCTGTTGGGCTAATAATTTAGTCGCTGGAATCATCAAGCTATATTCAAACAGGGCAATGGCCCAGCTAAATAAAATCGCCTGCCACAGCGGTGCATCATGCGGCAGGAATTTGAGATGTCCATACCAGGCCAAGGTCATAAAACAGTTAGCAATCACCAGAAGAAATAGAGCCGGTAGCATCTGCATGCACTCTGCAAAAAGTTCGGGCTTATTTTACGATTTATTTTGCCAAAAGATATTCCGGAAGCTTGAAAATTTCCCTGAATTTGTCTGTGAAACAGGATTTAAAAAATCCCGCAGGAATGCTTGAACTTTGACTATCTTTTCGGTCAAAGCCTTGCTATCGTTGCTTGCAAATCGAATAAATCATGGCAACAGCACCAGTACAAAGTGATGTGTCAGGCAAAATGGAGTGAAGTAGATGCATCTGCATATTTTGGGTATTTGTGGCACCTTTATGGGTTCACTGGCATTACTGGCACGTGATCTAGGCCATAAGGTGACAGGATCGGATCAAAACGTTTATCCACCGATGTCGACCCAGCTGGAAAATGCAGGCATTACTTTAATGCAGGGCTATGACCGTAGCCATTTACAGCCGCATCCGGATCTGGTGATTGTCGGCAATGCCATGAAACGTGGTATTGATGCCGTGGAATATATGCTGAATGAAGGCCTGCCTTATATTTCAGGCCCACAGTTTCTGGCAGATCATGTGCTACAAGGTAAACACGTTTTAGGTGTAGCCGGTACGCATGGTAAAACGACAACCACCACCATGCTGGCATGGGTACTGGATCAGGCCGGTTTAGAGCCAGGCTTCCTGATTGGCGGTGTCCCGCTTGGCTTTTCTGAAAGTGCGCGCTTAGGTGGCGGTAAATACTTCTGTGTTGAAGCCGATGAATACGATTCTGCTTTCTTCGACAAGCGTTCCAAGTTCGTGCATTACCATCCTAAAACTGCGATTCTGAACAACCTGGAATTTGACCATGCTGATATCTTTGATGATCTGGCAGCAATCCAGAAACAGTTCCACCATTTAGTGCGTACCATTCCAAGTGAAGGCCGCATTATTGCGCCAATTACTGAAACAAATATTGATGAAGTGTTAGAGCAAGGCTGCTGGACACCTGTTATTCGCACTTCATTAGACACCAATGAGAAATCTGAGCTTTATGCTGAACAGCTTTCAGAAGATGGTTCTCATTTCAAGGTACTGCAACACGATATCGTGAAAGGCGAAGTGAAATGGAATATGACGGGTCAGCATAGTGTAGCCAATGCACTAGCCACGATTGCTGCTGCTGAACATGTCGGTGTCTCTATTGAAACGGCTTGTGAAGCACTCTCAAACTTTGGCGGTGTTAAGCGCCGTATGGAACTGCTGGACACTGTACGCGGCATTGAAGTCTATGATGACTTTGCCCATCACCCAACTGCGATTGATACCACCCTTGATGGCGCACGCAAACGTCTCGGTGAACGTAAACTGTGGGCGATTATTGAACCACGTTCCAATACCATGCGTATGGGCAGCCATAAAGATGGCCTAGCACATTCCGCGCGTCTGGCCGATGAGGTGATCTGGTATCAGCCAGAAGGCCTGGATTGGGATCTGCAACCGGTAATTGATGCTGCGCCAAATAAAGCTGTAGTCGCACGTACTCTGGATGAGATTATCCAGACCGTGGTGGCTGAAGCAGGTGAGGGCGATGCGGTGGTAATCATGTCCAATGGTGGTTTTGGCGGTCTGCATCAAAAACTGATTAGTGCTTTAAAAGCTTAAAAATTTATATAAAAAAGCCCGTAATAGCGGGCTTTTTTATTTTAAAAAATTAAATTCGCTTTCTATCTTTTTTAAGAATATCGACCCTCATCCAAGTTCAAATCAACTTTCTTATTTCAATGTTAAAACAGCTAAAATTTATCTTTTTTCTTTTCATTATCTTTTGTTGCAATCTGAACATAAGACTCATTGCAGTCTTTGAGTGCTCTAGTCACAATCAATAAGAATAATAGCATTTCGATCCTCTTTTATCCTCAACCCTCCTGATGATTTTCCAGGCTGTAAAGACAGCAAAAAAATAGCTTTATCTATCTTGTTCAGACCCTCATTCCCCTAGGAGATCTGTCATGACAACAATGAAAGCCATGGTTTATTACGGCGCCAATGATATCCGCTTTGAAGAACGTCCCATTCCCCACATTCTGCAACCTACTGATGCCATTATCAAACTTAGCAAAGTCACCATTTGTGGTACTGACCTCGGGATATAGAAAGGTAAAAGCTCCGAAATTGAGGAGGTTGCAAAAGAAAAAACCGGCAGCTTTAATGGCCGGATTCTCGGTCATGAAGGTATTGGTATTGTGGAAGAAGTCGGTTCCGCAGTTCAAAACTTTAAAAAGGGCGATCGGGTGATTATTTCCTGTGTCAGCCGCTGCGGCACCTGTGAAAACTGCCAGAAACAGCTGTATGCCCATTGTAGAAACGAGGGTGGCTGGATTATGGGTTATATGATTGACGGCACTCATGCCGAATATGTCCGAACCCCATTTGCCGATACTTCTCTCTATCATTTACCAGAAGGTTTGAATGAAGATGTTGCGGTCTTTCTTTCCGATATTTTGCCAACCTCCCATGAAATTGGTGTGCAATATGGTCAAGTCAAACCGGGGGACAATGTGGCGATTGTCAGTGCCGGCCCGATTGGCATGAGTGCCTTGCTCACTGCCCAGTTTTATTCTCCAGCCAATATCATCATGGTCGATGTAGATGACAACCGGCTAGAATTTGCCAAAACGGTTGGGGCTACCCATACCGTGAATTCAGCCAATGAGGATGCTATTCAACGTGTACTGGAACTCACTGATGGGCGAGGGGTGGACTGTGCCATTGAAGCAGTGGGCCTGGAAGCCACCTGGAATATCTGCCAGCACATCGTCAAGGAGGGCGGACATCTGGCCAATGTCGGTGTACATGGTAAATCCGTCAATTTTGAACTGAATAAACTCTGGATCAAGAACCTGACCATAACCACAAGCCTAGTCAATACCAATACCACTGGTATGCTGCTCAAGACCTGCTGCTCCGGCAAACTGCCACTGGAAAAACTGGCCACCCATCACTTCAAGTTTGCTGAATTTGAAAAGGCCTATGATGTGTTTAAACATGCTTCTGACGAAAAGGCTTTAAAGGTCATGATTGAAATGACTTAAATCATTATCGACAACAAAAAAAGTCCGCATAGCGGACTTTTTTATTTTTTAGCGTCAATTAAAAATAGGGAATATAACCACGCTGTTTATAACCTTGAGGAGAAGCAAGATTGGCCTGATTTTCATCCAGACGATAGAGCAGCTTCAGGAATCCACTCAACTGGTCCTGTTGCAATGCATGAGGTTCAAACTGGTCTAAACCTAAACGTGAAAATAAAGAAGAAATTTCACTATGTTTATGGACATATTTCATCGACCATTCCGAGAAATGTGGATGTTCTACTGTTGCATCCTGAAAGCGAAGCACCTGATGATGGCGTGGATCACGGCAAATGCTCTGAAACAGATTTTCTACCACCTCTGCTTCACCTTCCAGACATTGAAAAAACTTGCCATGGGAATAATATAAAACCCCGTTAATCTGATGAGTTTTATTAAATTTTCTCGCTACAGATAATATATCGCTAAGATCCTGTAATAACTCTTGTTCAGATTCTATCCGCTCACTGGCGTAGCAAAGCTGTAGCATAAGGTCATCTCACTGCAGAAAGAATTAAAAACATAATTTAATCAATTATTTTAATTTTAGTCGATCATTTTTTAAGCAAATATCCGTTTTTGCTTACATTATTTTAGGTTTGCTTTTCCAAAAAAAACTTCTAACAATTACTTCCTGAGAGGAAATCAATGATTTCAGATATATAGCAATAATAATGAAGGAGTGAAACCTGATGTTAAAAGATCTGATTTTCACTGTAGCGTTGTTGTGTATATGTTTTATGCTTTTAATTATGCTGAATAAACTGGCCTTGACGACCGAGACCAATATTCTGCTCAGTTCGGTTTTTATAGGCTGGACGCTTTTACAGTTTGTTCGCCGTCGTATGTTTTTTTATATCAGTGTAAGCCTGATGATGGTAATACTTACGCTGTTAGGCAAATATGAAGAAGTGTTATGGAACAGCACAGGCCTGATGGCAGGTTATGGCGTATATAACCTGCTGCAGCGTATTTCTGTACCTGCACTTAAGGGCAAATTACAACATATCTCTATTTTGGATAAGTTTAATTCAATTGCTAAATAGCAGCTGCAACATCTTGTAGGCTGCGATCACGTTTAAACATGACATCTACATAGGAACACTGGGGAATAATTTTTAAGCTATTCTTGCGGGCAAAGTCGACCAGCACATCCAGCATTTTGCGTGCTACGCCTTGACCGCGTAAGGAATTATCTACCCAAGTATGATCAGCCAAGATGGTCGATGCTTCTTGCCACTGATATGTAATTTCAGCAAGACGTCGACCATCTTCCTCCATAAAAAATACACCGCCGCGTTTTGAATCTTGATGTTGAATGTCCATACTGAAGGCTGATCCCTTAATAAAATTATTGGTTTATTTAATTTAAAACATCTTCTTAAAGAAATAATATGAATTATTGTTAAGTTTTTAATATTGGATGAAATTTTTTATTTTCTTTCATCATTTCCTGTGATTTTTTTCAAATATTGATAACTTTTTATTTCTCTATTTTGCCTGATTGAGGGTGATGCAGTTTGAGTCATCACATATCACCCCCAAAAATTTAATTTTACCTACTCCCTAATTGAGAAAGACAGGATTAGAATGCAGCATCTTTTTGCATGCAACTTCGTATGTCTGACTCATCTTCCGCTTCTTCCGTCACCAAGCAATGGATTGGTGTCATCGCTTTAGCCTGTGCGGCTTTTATTTTTAACACTACCGAATTTATTCCTGTGGCATTACTGAGTGGAATCGGGCAAAGCTTTGCCATGTCCGCCACTCAGGCCGGCATCATGCTGACCATTTATGCTTGGATCGTGGCCCTACTATCTCTTCCGATCATGCTGCTCACTAAAGCCATAGAACGGCGTTTTCTACTGATGCTGGTCTTTGCGGTCTTTATTTTAAGTCATGTGCTGTCCTATTTTGCCTGGAGTTTTAGCACGCTGGTGATCAGCCGGATAGGGATTGCCATCGCACATGCCTTGTTCTGGTCGATTACCGCTTCACTCGCGGTTCGGGTTGCACCGAAAGGTAAAGAGTTTCAGGCACTCGGTTTATTGGCCACTGGAACGGCGATGGCGATGGTGCTCGGTATTCCATTTGGCCGGATGATTGGTGAGGCATGGCTGGCGTAATAGTTTTGCCCTGATTGCGTGTCTCGCATTGATCATTTGCCTGATTCTGGCCAAAACCTTGCCATTGCTTCCAAGTGTCAATTCAGGCTCCCTCAGCAGCTTAAAAAGCCTGATCAAACGTCCAAGCCTGATGCTAGTCTTTACCCTCACCATTCTGGTGATTACGGCGCAATTTACCGCTTATAGTTATATTGAACCGTTTTCCCTGAATATCGCCCACTTTGATTCAGCCCAGACCACAACTTTACTTCTGGTTTATGGCGGGGCAGGATTCCTAGGCTCCTATCTGTTTGGCCGTTTTGCTGCCCAGTTCCCAAAAATGACTATTCCTGCTTTTACTTTTGGATTGGTTATTTCCATGCTGCTGTTATTACCACTGTCGAGCACAGTCACAGGCCTCTCTGGCTTATCTCTGCTGTGGGGTTTGAGCATTATTGGCTTTAGCCTGGCCCTACAATCCAAAACCCTGAACCTGGCTGCAGATGCCACCGATGTTGCCATGGCCATTTATTCAGGCCTGTATAATGTCGGTATTGGCGGAGGAGCTTTGCTTGGCAGTATAGTCACGCTTCAGATTGGGCTATCGAGTATTGGCTGGGTAGGCGCAGGGCTGGCGATCCTTGGATTTCTGCTTAGTCTTTATTTGGTTCAGCGCCTAGACTTTTTGCCTAAAGCCGCTGATTAAACGCTGCTTTTTGTAAAATAATTTGTGATTATGCATAAAATCTGTCATGCTCATCTGATATTGAGCAATTGCTCAAACAGAATTGAGTTTGAACAAGGGGAGTAGCCTCCTCCAAACGTTTAAGAATAAAATTTCAGTTTTTAAACGTGTCAGAATATCGTCATTACACTTTGCAAAAAGTCGGTATCTGAGCATCTTTAGGTCACACTGGATCTCCTCCAGTAGAGCACAAAGATGTAGGCAAGACCTTGATCATGTTGTTATAGATGTTTTTCATCTGGCAGCTGGTCAAGGTTTTTTTATGGCCAGTCGTCCGATGTGGAGAATTCACATGGAAACAATTGGTACGCTCTGGCTGTATCTTGTCTTTTTCGCAATTGTCGCCGTCATGCTGGTGATCGATTTTGTCGGCTTTAAACATCAGCATGGTCAGGAAGTAAAAGTCCGTACCGCTGCCTACTGGAGTATCGCCTGGGTCAGTGTCGCGACTTTATTTGGTGGTGGATTATGGCTGTATCTGGAGCAGACTGCAGGTGCGGCAATTGCCAATACCAAGGTCATGGAATACTTTGCCGGTTATCTGCTGGAAAAATCCCTGGCAATTGATAATGTCTTTGTCTGGCTGATGATCTTTGCCGCCTTTGCCATTCCACCAGCGCTACAACGTAAATTGCTATTATATGGTGTACTGGGTGCAATTGTGCTCAGAACAATCTTTATTTTTATTGGTGCCTGGTTTGTACAGGAATTCTCCTGGATTCTGTATCTCTTCGGTGCGTTCCTGGTGTATACTGGCTTCAAATTCCTGCGTGGTCAGCATGAAGAAGACAGCAATATTGAAGATATGGCCATTCTGAAATGGCTACGTAAACATATGCGTATCACCCCGCAACTTCGGGGCGATAAATTCTTTGTCCGTCAAAATGGTTTGCTTTGGGCAACGCCGTTATTCTTGGTGCTGATTCTGGTCGAAGCCTCTGATGTGATCTTCGCAGTCGATTCTATTCCTGCTATTTTTGCTGTTACCACCGACCCCTTCATTGTGCTTACCGCGAACCTGATGGCAATTTTAGGCCTGCGTGCAATGTTCTTCCTGCTCTCAGGTGCAGCCTCAAAAATGCATTATCTGCCTTATGGCCTAGGTTTGATTCTGGTCTTTATCGGCTTTAAGATGTTGATGCTGGATGTATTCCATATGCCGATCTGGATTTCACTGAGCTTTATTGTGATTGTCTTGACGGTGACTGCGATTTTGTCGATTCGTCATAGCAAGAAACATAACGAAACTACGCTGTAAGATTAAGCATCAAAAAAGCCTGCTGATGCAGGCTTTTTTATTTGTCTACAAGCTTGGCTGCACACGCACGCTCTTTTGAAATTACGCGTGATTATTTGATCTCATAAAAAATACGCATGGTTAAATATGAATGTTCATATAAACATGCCAATTTTTTCAGCTACAATCAATCGAAAAAATCAAAAAGCGCAGGTTTTAAATGTCTTCTATCATTGCAACGACGGCAATACGCGGTCGCTTCCTGGATATCAAGAATACAGTTGCCCAAGCACGTGAACTTCACGACCAAGTGCGTTATATAGAAGATGGTTTACTCATCATAAAAAATGGAATAATCCAGTGGTTTGGTTCCTGGCAGGAAGGTCAGCAGCATCTGCCTGAAGGAGTGCAGGTAGCTCATTATCCTGAGCAGCTGATCGTGCCAGGTTTTATTGATACCCATATCCATTTCCCGCAAACCGAAATGGTTGGTGCCTATGGTGAACAGCTGCTGGAATGGTTAAATACCTACACCTTCCCGACTGAGATCCAGTTTCAGGATCCGGCGTATAGCCAGAAAATGGCACAGTTTTTTATTCAGGAATTGCTGAAGAATGGCACAACCACAGCTTTGGTGTTCTGTACCGTTCATCCAGCTTCGGTAGAAGCGCTATTCGAAGCGGCTACAGCACAGAATATGCGTCTGATTGCCGGTAAAGTGCTGATGGACCGCCATGCACCTGAAGCCCTAACCGATACCGCAGAATCTGCCTATAGCGATTCTAAAGCCCTGATTGAGAAATGGCATGGTAAGGGACGTAATCTTTATGCGATTACGCCCCGTTTTGCTCCGACCTCAACGCCTGAACAACTAGAAAAAGCAGGCCAGTTAAAAGCTGAATATCCAGATGTCTATGTCCATACTCATCTCAGTGAAAATAAAAACGAGATTGCCTGGGTAAAAGAACTCTTTCCGGAACGTGAAGGCTATCTGGATGTCTATCATCATTATGGGCTGACCGGTGCTAAATCCGTATTTGCGCATTGTGTGCATCTGGAGGAAGGGGAGTGGGATTGCATGCATCAAACCGACTCTGCGATTGCCTTCTGCCCAACCTCAAACTTGTTCCTGGGTAGCGGTTTATTTCCGCTGAAGAAAGCTTGGGATAAAGGCGTGAAAGTCGGCTTAGGTACCGATATCGGGGCAGGAACCTCCTTTAACCAACTGCAAACCTTAAATGAAGCTTATAAAGTGCAACAACTACAAGGAGAAAAACTTTCGGCTTTTGAGTCGCTATATTATGCGACCCTGGGTGGTGCTAAAGCCTTAAGTCTGGATGACCGCTTGGGGAATTTCAATGTGGGCAAAGAAGCAGACTTTGTGGTACTGGATCTCAATGCCACCGCTTTACAACAACTGCGCCAGAGTAGAGCCAAAAATATTGAAGACTCCTTTTTTGCACTGACCATGCTGGGAGATGACCGTAATATTGCAGCAACTTATGTCTATGGACAGGCTGTCTATGTCAAGGCCCAATAAATCGCGTCAGCGTAGGATCATTTTGGCTGCAATCGTCGCCGTCTGTGCTTTTGCGCTGAAGAGAGATTCACAGCAGCCCAAAAATTGATTACATTTACAGCAAGTAAAACAGGTGCATCTCAAGCAAGGATGTATTAAAATTGCTGCAATTCAGGTGTTGCAGGTCAACACCTTTTTTATTTTGCTATTTTTATTTTTTAGGTATCTACCCATGACCGTTCAAATGAGCGTAATGATTTCCGCTGAAGAAATTCAAGCTAAAGTCAAAGAGCTTGGTGCTAAAATCGATGCACACTATGCCAATAGTGACAAAGAGCTTGTACTTATCGGTTTGTTACGCGGTTCAGTGATTTTCATGGCAGACTTGTGTCGTGCCATTACCAAGCCACATGAACTCGACTTCATGACTGTATCCAGCTACGGCGGCGGTACGATTTCGAGCCGTGATGTCAAAATCCTGAAAGATCTGGACGGTGAAATCCGTGGTAAAGATGTGCTGGTGGTTGAAGATATTATCGACTCAGGTAATACCTTAAGCAAAGTCTTGGAAATCTTGCAAACCCGTCAGCCAAACTCAATTGAACTATGCACTTTGGTGAGCAAACCTTCACGTCGTGAAATCGAGCTGGAAGTAAAATTCCTGGGCTTTGAAGTCGAAGACAAGTTCATTGTCGGTTATGGCCTGGACTATGATCAAAAATACCGTCATATTCCATTTATTGGTGAAATCGGTCTTTAAGAACCGGTTTAAAAGAAGTGGCTTCGTGCCACTTTTTTTTATTTCTTGAATCATTTCAGTAACACAGCAAACAAAAACGCAACAGCCCGTTGCAGGACATGACTTTTTTCAGGGCTTTTCTTGCCGCAAGATAAACCTGATGTAAAAACAAAGACATGATAACAAGGAGTATGCTGATGTGGTCAATTATCGTTGCGATTGTGGTGGGTTTTATTGCGGGTCTGGTTGCACGCGCGATTCATCCTGGTGATGACAAGGCTGGATTCATTGTTACGACCCTGCTGGGGATTGCCGGTTCACTGGTTGCGACCTTTGCCGGACGTATGCTGGGCTTGTACTCCCAAGATTCTGCCGCAGGCTTCATTGCTTCAGTGATCGGTGCCATAGTCATCCTGTTTATCTACAATATGGTGACTAAACGTAAACGGATCTAAGCTCTGCTTGGAATAAGTTTCTTTCATAAAAAAAAGAGCGCCTAGATAGGTGCTCTTTTTTATTTGCTGATCATGGTCAGAATTTTACAGGCCGAATTCTTTGAAGCCTTGTTCAATCTGTTCTGCCGGCTGAGCGCCTATAACCTTAAAACCATTCGAGAATATAATTGCTGGTGTGCCATTTACACCGAGTGATTGTGCCAGCTGTTTATTACGTTCAATCGGGTTGGCACAGCTCTTTTTCGATTTAGGCTGTATACCTTGACCAATTAGGTCTTCCCAAGCTTGGGTCGGATTTTTTTCACAATAAACTTGTTTAGATGGCGCAATTGACTGCTGTTTTAAAGGCAGGATGAAAGTATAAATGGTGACATCTTTAAGTTTTTTCAGCTCTACTTCAAGTTGTTTACAATACGGGCAATTTGGGTCAGAAAAGATGGCAAGCTGACGTTTTCCTGTCCCTCTGACTGATTTAATTGCATCCTGAAGCGGTAACTTTTTCCAGTCGACACTGTTTTGTTTGAGTAATAAATCCTGAGTCAGATTATGCTGGTCCTGGATCCGAAACATTGAACCGGCTAGGAGATGCTGGGCATCTTCATTCAGATAGACAATCTGTCCCTGCATGGAACCGCTATAGATTCCTTTCATTTCGGTAGGCTGAATATTTTCAATTTTCAGGTTGGGACTGTTTTTTGCCAGATTGGCTTTAACCGTATCCACATTGGCAAAGCTGAGGCCAGGGAATAGGGTCAAAGCCAGCAGCATATTTCTTATTTGCATGAATGTCCTGCTCAGGTCCAAGTTAAATGTGTTCCGATTTTAGTCTTTTTACAAAGAAAATTCTGACTATTTTATGTAGCGTGATTTTCAAATCAAATTACTCAATCAATTATGTTTCACGTGGAACATTGACCCTTTAATGCTGATTGATTTCCACTGAGATATGCACGATTTCTTCATGAATAGAGATCGTTTCACGGATTTGATCAGCACTAATAGGGATTTCCGTTTGAACGGCAACAAAACAGGAAAATTTACCTTTACCGACCCTCGATACATGCAGATCAGTTAAGTGTAGATCACTTCCATATTCAGCAATGACTTCACGTATTTCTTCGACCACTGGGACATCCATATCGGCATCCAGTAAAGTCTTGGCACTTTGCTTTAGCAGGCCAATCGCCCAGCGTGCAATCAGGACTGAGCCGACAAGTCCCAGTACTGCATCGAGAAAATCCCAGCCCATATATTTTCCGGCAAATAGAGCAATAATCGCCAGAACAGAAGTCACAGCATCAGCTACCACATGCAGAAAGGCTGCTTTATGGTTCAAGTCATGATGACCATGATTATTATCATGCTCGTGATGGGAATTTCCGTGATGATGATCATGGTGATGGTGCCCATCATCATGCAGCAACCAGGCACAGGCCAGGTTAATCAGTAGCCCTAAAATCGCGATTGGAATGGCTTCGTTATAATGAATCTGAACTGGCGAAAATAGGCGTTCTACCGAATGAATCGCCATAAATCCGGCTACTACGAGCAATAAAATCGCACTGCTATAACTGGCCAGAATTTCAATCCGCCAAGTACCCATATTAAAACGTGGATCATTCGCATAATGGCGGGCCGCTTTATAGGCAAAGTAAGCCAGCCCCAAGGCCAACACATGCGAGCCCATATGCCAGCCATCGGCAAGCAAAGCCATTGACTGGAAGATCCATCCCCCTAATACTTCCAGCACCATCATGACCGCGGTCAGAATCGTGGCAAACAGAATCTTTTTCTGTGCGAGTGGATTACCTTCATCAAATTAATGGCTGTGCGAATTGGCGGTATGTTTTTGCATAAAAGGGAACTGCTATTAATACTCCCCCCTAGTATATTTATTTTTGGAAATTTGTGGTGAGTCATGTACATGATGATAAAAAAATATTAAACCGGGTACCGCGCTTGCAAGGCCAGATGAACGCCGTAGAGCAGTCTCTCCTGAATCCTGAGACAGGCTGTATTCAGGTCTTACAACAGGTTGCAGCCATTAAAGGTGCCATAAACGGTTTGATGAATGAATTGATCGAGACCCATTTAAGAGAGCATGTCATTGGAGAAGCTACGGTCAATGAAGAAGAACTGCCTGAGTTTTTAAAATTATTAAAGCGTTATGGCTAATTGTTTGGCTCAACCTTTTTTTGTTTTTTTTACAGCAAGATAATTGACCCCTTTTTCATCTAACCGATACACTGCCACCCATTCTCTTCTTTCTTCCACATCATTCTTTTATGTGGTGAAACTTTTACGGCAGCTACATGACAGAAAATATCTCATGGCGACCTTTCGCCATGGTCAGTCTTGCATTAATTATGGGTACCATCGGCACAGCACTGGCAAGTCCGCTTTACCCCATTTATCAACAGATTTGGCATTTATCCCCAAGCCAGATTACCTATATTTTTGTCGCTTATATGTTTGGCTGTCTGGGTACCTTGTTATTCCTGGGACGTACCAGCAATACGATTGGTTTCCTAAGAACCCTGCAAATTGGCTTGGTATTTATCAGCATTGGCTTGGTCATTTCAGTCTTTGCCGAGAATGCGCTGATTTTGTCGGTGGGCCGTTTTATTATTGGCATTGCTTCAGGTCTGATGACCACTTCAGCAATGCTGGGCATGATGCAAACCATTCCAGAGTCTCATAAGCAGCTTGCACCGCAGCTGGTATCGATTCTGACGGCCATAGGTTTTGGTTTGGGGCCGTTTGTGGGTGGGGTAATTGCGCAGTTTTCTCAAACCCCTTTAGTTACTCCCTACCTTCCTATTATTTTGGGGGCAGTGCTGTGTTTTGTCGGATTATTCTGGCTAAAAACACCTGCTTTTGAACGCCAACCTTTTAGTATTGCACCGAAATTACTGCGTCCTGAACCTCAGTATCATGCTGTGTTCATGATTGTGGGGTTAACTGCATTTAATGTCTTTGCTGCTTTCAGTTTATTTGCTTCACTGTCACCGTCTTTTGTGCAGGATATCTTGCCCTGGCATGGTCCTTTGGTCAGCGGTACTGCCATTACATGCATTTTGCTGATTTCTGCTGTGGTGCAGTTCTTTGCTAAAGCTGTTCCTGCAAAAAAATGTCTGAATATTGGCTTGATGATTATGCTGGTGAGCTTAGTTAGCCTTGCACTCTGTATGACCCTTAAAGCAAGTATCTTATTCTTTGCCAGTGATATCCTATTCGGGATTGGACATGGTTTTGCCTTAATGGGCGCATTCGGTGTGATTCATGCGATCACAACCTTACAAAACCGTGCAGCCGTGATGTCGACTTACCTGTTTATAGGCTATTTGGGCACGATTGTGCCGATTATCGCGGTAGGTTATCTGGCTGATCACTTTGGCTTAGGCTTTGCCGTGATCAGCTTCTGTGTGGCGATCAGTGTACTCTGTCTAATTTTGTGGTTATGGCATCAAAAACTACAGGTAAAAGCCTAATAAAAAAGCCCTCATTTGAGGGCTTTTTTATTTTTTAAATATTATTTACCAATACAGAATGATCCAAATATCTTGCCCAATAGGTCATCCGCACTAAAGTCACCGGTAATCTCACCCAGCGCATTCTGTGCCAGACGTAAAGACTCTGCGACCAGTTCACCTGCATTATAAACAACAAGTTGCTCACGAGCTTCAGCTAAGTACATCTGAGTGCGCTTCATTGCATCTAAATGGCGGGTACGGGCAATAAAGGTATCTTCTTCAGGCTGGAAGCCTGCATGCGCTGTAATCGCATCTATGAGCGATTGGACACCGGTTTCCTGCTTGGCTGAGACGGTAATATGACGGAAGCCTTTAAAATCTCCCATAACAGCATCGGCACCGGTCAAATCGGCTTTATTCCCGATCAGGATCAGACGCTTTGGCTCGAGATGCTCAGCAAAATATTCTTGAGCAAGTTGTAATGGGTCATCTCCTTGGCTCAGGTCATAAACCAGCAACAGCAGATCGGCCTGTTCAATTTCTTTAATCGCGCGGCGAATACCTTCTTTTTCCACGATATCGCCGGTTTCACGCAGACCAGCAGTATCGGTCAGGGTAATCGGCAGACCATTCAATGTAATCTTTTCATGCAGCACATCACGGGTGGTTCCGGCAATATCGGTCACAATCGCACGTTCATTACCTGCTAGGGCATTCAGCAGGGAAGATTTACCTGCATTCGGTTTACCGGCAATCACCACTTGCAGACCTTCACGCAGTAACTGCCCCTGACGTGCAGATTGCTGAACCTGAGTGACGGCATTCGCCACGCCATCCAGCAAATTTAAAATCTTGCCATCCGCCAGAAAGTCGATTTCTTCTTCCGGGAAATCGATCGCCGCTTCGACATGCAAACGCAAGTGAATCAGCTGTTCTAATACCGTATTCACCTTAGTCGAGAATGCCCCTTGCAGCGAACGTACGGCAGAACGTGCCGCCGCTTGAGAAGTGGCATCAATCAGATCCGCAATGGCTTCGGCCTGCACCAGATCCAACTTGCCATTTTCAAAGGCACGCATCGAGAATTCACCGGCTTTGGCTGCAGTAGCACCCAGTTCCAGCAAACGGCCCAACAGGGCATTCTGGATCACCGGGCCACCATGGCCTTGCAGTTCCACTACATCTTCACCGGTAAAGGAATTCGGATTCGGGAAGCAAATCACCAGACCTTCGTCCATTACTTCACCGGCTGCATCATAGAACTGGCGAAACCCAGCAAAACGGGCTTTGGGCAAATCTTTTTGGCTCAAAGCCTGGGCAATTTCATAAGACTGGGGACCCGACAGGCGAATGACACCTACACCGCCACGTCCTGGGGGAGTTGCAATCGCAGCAATCGTAGTTCGGTCGAGCATAACATTCACCTAGAAAAAACTTAAAAATACAGCAAAAAAAATCCGCTCAAGATTACCATCTTAAGCGGATTTATTCAGCCCATCAGTACAACTTAGTTGACTGGTGTTGCCTCATCGCGTTTAGCACGGTCTTTGGCAACAGACTTGTTGATCAATGTTTGCTGCAAGATCGTGATCAAGTTGTTCACAATCCAGTACAACACTAGACCTGCCGGGAAGAACAGCAAGAATACTGTAAAGATCACTGGCATAATCTTGAACACTTTCGCCTGCATTGGATCAGTTGGTTGCGGATTCAGCATCTGCTGGATATACATGGTCGCACCCATGATCAATGGCAGGATAAACCAAGGATCCATTGAAGATAAATCCTGAATCCAGAACATCCATGGTGCATGACGCAGTTCTACAGATTCCATCAATACCCAGTACAGTGCCAGGAAGATTGGCATTTGCAGTAACAGTGGTAAACAGCCAGCAAGTGGATTCACCTGTTCACGTTTGTACAGTGCCATCATTTCCTGAGAGAAGCGCATACGGTCTTCACCGAACTCTTCTTTCATGCGTTGCATTTCAGGTGCAATCACACGCATTTTCGCCATAGAGCGGTAGCTCTTCGACGACAATGGCCACAGGATCAGTTTAACCAGTACAGTTAACAGAATGATCGCCCAGCCCCAGTTACCCACTAGACCGTGAAAGAACTCAAGACCAACAAACAGCAGTTTGGCAATTGGCCATAACCAGCCATAGTCTACGGTCTGGTTCAGACCAGTCGCCAGATCTTTCAGCTCTGATTGAACTTTTGGACCAGAGTAGAAGGTCGCATCGATTTCAGCTACGGTGCCTGCAGGCACATTGAAAGTTGGAGAAGTAAAACCAATGATATTCATGTTATCAGTTGATTTACGTGATTCCAGCTTCGCCGTATAGGCCTCGCCATTGCCCTGTGTCAGTTTCAGGTTACCTGGTACCCATGCACTGACAAAGTAGTGCTGCACCATCGCAACCCAGCCGCCTTTGGCTTCAGTGCTGAGTTTTTCTTCAACAAAGTTGTCAAATTTCAACTTGTTGTAGTTTTCATCCGGTGTACCCCAAGCGCCGCCTAGGAACGTACCCAGTGTGAAGATCCCCTGATCAGATTTACCTGGATCTTCGGAATTGTCACGTTTGATCTGACCGAACATCTGACCTTGCCAGGTCTGGCCGCTGCGGTTGACCACTTTGTGATTCACAACTATCGGATATTCACCTTCAGTAAAGTTGAAGGTTTTAATGACCTCTACACCATCAGCCGTTTTAAAGACCATAGGTACAGAAAGTACTTTAACAGTTTCGCCATCTTTATTTTTAGTGGCTTTGGCATCTGCCAGTGTATAAGCCGTTTTTTCCAGCTCATAGGTTGGACGGCCATTACGGCTGCTGTCCGGTCCATTCAGACCGATCAGGCCCGACTGAGCGACATACGTCCGTTTCGCATCGCTTTCCAGCATGACGAATGGTTCATCGCTGTCTTTATTCTTGTCATGATTGAGTAATTCAACACGAACAATATCACCACCTTTAGGGTTGATCCAAAGATGATAAAGGTCAGTTTGTACTGAAATAAGCTGCTGACTTACAGGTGCGGTGGCATCCGTTGCTTGCTGCGCTGGCATATTTGCTTGTGGCAGATCAGAAGCGGCTGTCGCCGTCTGAGCATTTGGCAAATCTGCAGATACTTCATGTGAAACGACCGCAGCTTCTTGCTGTGGTTTGGTTTCAACATTGCCATAATCTTTTTGCCACGCCAAAATAAGCAAATATGCGACAACAAACATGGCTCCGAGAATTGCAATCCTGGCCCATTGTTGCATATGTATTACCCCAAGTGGTTAGAGTGATTTTGGTTCAATAAACGATCACGAAAGGGTACAGCAACGTGAAGCGTTTGAGAATCTATTTGCTGAAATGAAATAAAACGAATCGCTTTCGGGGGAACCGGATCATATCCAGAGCCACCCCACGGATGACAACGGCAAATACGCTGAGTAGCCAGCCACACACCACGTACAGCTCCATGTGTATGGACTGCTTCCAAGGAATATTGAGAACATGTTGGAATATAACGACAGCGTGGTCCCAATAAAGGACTAATCGCAATCTGATAGAAACGTATTAACCAATGCAGTAAACGTACCATTGGCCATCTCTACTTTTGTGGGGAGGATGATGCTATTTTGGAATGCTTTTTGGCAAGACGGTTGAGTTTCTGCCAGGCAAATTGTAATTGCTGATGCAACTCTGCGTTCGGTACCGCTTCTATACCTACTTTAGGCATAACCACAATATCCAAATCATCTAGTTGCTGTTGATGCAGGCGAAAACTTTCGCGAGCAAGTCGTTTTACTCGATTTCGTTCGTGCGCACGGCGCACTTTTTTCTTAGCAACAACTAAACCCAAACGACTGTTTGGCAGTTCGGAATGTTTTGCAAGAAAAAGGAAATGGGGTTGATGCACTTTAAAAAGCGCACCATCAAAGACTCCTTTATAATCTGCAGCACAGCGTAAACGAAGCTCTGTACCAAAACTATAAAGTGTAGTCATAACACCCAAAATCGGCAAAGCCTAACTGATTAAACAGTTAAGCTGTGACGACCTTTTGCACGACGGCGAGCTAGAACTTGACGACCAGCTTTAGTAGCCATACGAGCACGGAAACCATGAACGCGTTTACGCTTTAATTCAGATGGTTGGAATGTACGTTTCATATTGAAACTCCAAAAATGATCTTTCTATAAAGGTCCGCGATTTTAGTGCTCATTGCTTGAGCTGTCAATGCAAAAGCCATTTTCTTTTCAAATAAGACTGGAATCAAAATGTAAATAGGGATTAAAAAAATTGTATTCAAATACCTATATATAAGTTAACCACAATATAACCATTTGTTTTAAAATCAAATATAAGTTATTAACACTTATATCAACATAGTTATCCACAACTTATGTGAAATCTAAATTGAACTCCTGGGTTTTGAATTTAAATTTAAACTTTTCTCAGTTATCCACAAAAGAACCAAATCTTATAAATAAATTCAAATTTATAAATTTAAATTTATTATTATTAGGCCGGGTTTTTTCTGTGGAAAAGGTAATTTTTTATTAAATAAACAAAAACTTAGTTTGTGGATAAAACTGTTTTTATTAATTTTATACTTTGTGGATAACTTTGTGCTATATTTTATCCACAGCTTGCGGATAAACTTATCCACACCAGCTTTTTAAATTTAAATTTATCCACCATGACTGCTTTTTGCGCAAAATCTGTGGAAATTGCCATGACAGATGTGGATAACTTGGTTAGAATGGCGACCCGCTTTGGTCGCGGTCAGCTTTTTTTTGATTAACAATGGAATGAATAGGGGATTCACATGCTTTGGACAGACTGCTTAAATCGCTTGCGACAAGAGCTCTCTGGAAATGTCTTTACAATGTGGATTCGCCCATTGGTTGCAGAAGAGCTGGACGATACCCTGCGTCTGTATGCACCTAATCCGTATTGGACGCGCTACATTCAAGAGCATCATCTGGAACTGATTTCGATTTTGGCCGAACAGCTATCTGAAGGTCGCGTACGTAAAGTTGAAATTCTGGTGGATTCCCGCCCAGGTGCAATTTTATCTGCCAGTGAACAGCCAGCGACGACAACAGCGGCTTTGGAATCTGCACCTGTGGTTGCGCCAGCACCGCGTCCTAAGAAAGAAAAAGAAGATTCAGGCAAAAATAGCCGTAAACGTCAGCTTAACCCTTTATTTACCTTCTCGTTATTTGTTGAAGGCCGTTCTAACCAGATGGCGGCTGAAACCTGTCGTAAGGTGTTAACCCAACTCGGTGCTTCGCAGCATAACCCGCTATTTTTATATGGCCCGACTGGTCTGGGTAAAACCCACTTGATGCAGGCAGTCGGGAATGCATTATTGCAGGCAAAACCCAATGCCCGCGTGATGTATATGACTGCAGAAAGCTTTGTACAGGATTTTGTCAGTTCCTTGCAACAGGGCAAGGTTGAAGAGTTTAAGAAAAACTGCCGTTCACTGGATCTTTTGCTAGTCGATGATATTCATTTGCTCGCAGGTAAAGAAGCCAGTCTGGTAGAGTTCTTCTATACCTTTAACGCGCTATTGGATGAATCGAAGCAAATTATCCTCACCTCGGATCGTTACCCTAAAGAATTGACCGAACTGGATCCACGTCTGGTTTCACGTTTTTCCTGGGGACTTTCTGTAGGTGTGGAACCACCCGATATCGAAACCCGAATTGAAATCTTGCTGAAAAAAGCCGAAAACACCGGTGTAGATTTACCACGTAACTGTGCGCTATTTATCGCCCAACAAGTGGTGGCGAACGTCCGTGAACTTGAAGGTGCGCTAAACAAAGTGGTGGCTATCTCGCGTTTTAAAGGAACGCCGATTGATCTGGATGTGGTACGTGAGTCTTTGAAAGATGTCCTCGCAATTCGTGCCCGGACCATCAGCACTGAAAATATCCAGCGTGTCGTGAGTGAATATTTTCGCATTCCGCTTAAAGAGCTAGTGGGTCCAAAACGTACTCGTATTTATGCCCGTCCACGTCAGCTTGCAATGGGTCTGGCACGTGAACTGACCGGAGATAGTTTCCCGGAAATTGGTATGGCTTTTGGCGGTCGAGATCACAGTACAGTCATGCATGCCTGCGAAAAAGTACAGAGCTTGCGTGAAGAAGATCCGATCTTCAATGAGGACTATAAAAACCTGCAACGCCTGTTGCAGAGTTGACCTAAAACGCTCAAATTCTGTTCTTGCTATGCGGCCTGTTTTGCCGCATAGTTAACTGCTAAAAATTCAACTTTTATCTTATTAATCTTCAGCTTTAGAGGAATGTACCGTGCGTTTAAAAATCGCGAAAGAAAGCTTACTGAATGTTCTCTCACATGTCGTAGGAGCGGTTGAACGTCGCCATACCTTAAATATTCTTTCAAACCTGAAAATCCAGGTGACTGCTGAAGCTTTGACCGTCACTGGTTCGGATCTTGAAGTAGAACTGGTGGCCAGCACACAGTTGGCTGAAGGTGCATGCTTGCAAGCGGGTGAAACCACTGTTCCAGCACGTAAGCTGATTGATATCTGTAAATCTCTGCCATCAGCAGCCCTGATTGATCTGCAAATTACCGATGACCAGCGTTGTATCCTGAAATCTGGAAATAGTCGTTTTGTGCTCGGTACTTTGCCTGCGGATGACTATCCATTATTGAATACTGAAAATACTCAAGGCACACAAGTCACTGTGACTCAGCGCGAATTAAAACGTCTGTTTGAAAAAACGGCTTTCGCCATGGCAGTGCAGGACGTACGTTTTTACCTGACTGGTACTTTACTTGAAATTGACGCTAATCAGCTTCGTGCGGTAACGACAGATGGTCATCGTCTGGCATTGTGTGAAACAGCAGCCCAATCGACAGCAACTCAACCGATTCAAGCCATTGTTCCACGTAAGGCAGTCGCTGAACTGCAACGTTTATTAAGCGTTGAAGATGAACAACTCTTGTTGTTGATTGGTCGTGAATTATTGAATGTAACCATTCGTATGGCCAGCCGTGATAAAGAACAGGCTGATATCACAGTTCGTTTCACCACGAAACTGATTGATGGTAAATTCCCGGACTACCGCCGTGTAATTCCACGTGGCGGCGACAAGAATGTGATTATTGCGCATGACGTGTTTAAGCAATCCTTACAACGTGTGGCTATTCTAAGTAATGAAAAACTGCGTGGCGTATTCCTGAACTTTAATGCCGGTTCATTACAACTTCGTGCCAATAACCCAGAACAGGATGAGGCGATTGAAGATCTGGCGATCCAGTATGCAGATGCACCACTGGAAATGTCATTCAATGCGCAATACCTGATTGAAGTGCTAGGTGTACTGGACGGTGAAGATGTATCCATGACCATGACTGAAGCGAATCAGTCTGTGCTGGTTCAGGATCCATCTCATACCGATCAGACCTATGTCGTGATGCCAATGCGTGTCTAAGCGACAGCTAAGCTAAGCCAACGCCATGCATATTACGCGTCTTCATATTGAACGTGTACGAAACTTAAAAACGGTTGCACTCCAGGGATTGCAACCGTTTAATGTTTTTTATGGCCAAAATGGTTCGGGCAAGACTTCAGTACTGGAAGCTATTCATTTACTGGCCACAGGACGTTCCTTTCGTACCCATATCCCGAAAAATTACATTCAGCATGGCGCCTCGGATGCGATTGTGTTCGCCCAATCGGAAACTGAAAAAGTCGGCATGCAAAAAATGGCCAGCGGGGAACAGCTGATCAAGGTCAATGGCGATGCGATTGCAACCCAAGGTCAGCTTGCCAAGATGTTACCCTTACAAATGCTTGATCCGCAGAGTACCGATATTATCGATCATGGTGCCAAACCACGTCGTCAGCTTTTGGACTGGTTAATGTTCCACGTGGAACCAGAGTTTTATCATGCCTGGCAATATTATTCACGAGCCCTAAAACAGCGGAACAGTCTGCTTAAATCCAAACGTTTTCTAAGTTTGTCTGATCTGGAAGCGTGGAACCAGATGCTGAGCGAATATGGTGAGATTTTGCACTCCCAACGTGTCGGCATCATGGAACAGTGGAAGCCATTTTTTGAGGATGAACTCAAACATCTATTACCGGATCTGGAGATTTCTCTGGAATACAGTCCCGGCTTTCACAGTGAACATGGCCTGCTAAATGACCTATCCAATCATCATGACAAAGATGTAGAACGGCGCTATACCGAATATGGTCCACATCGCGCAGATTTGCGTCTCAAGACCCCTTTGGGGGATGCCGATGTGATCTTATCTCGCGGACAAAAAAAGCTTTTAATGATGGCACTTAAACTGTCGCAAATCGCAATGCTGCATTCTTGTAATAAGGAAACTGTGGTATTATTAGATGATGTGACAGCAGAATTAGATTTAACCGCACAACAACGTTTAATTGAGCGATTGAGCCAGCTTGGTAGTCAAGTTTTTATTACCACTTTAGACCATGAATCAGTACAAAAGCACCTACATGATCTGTCTATCTCATATCAGTTATTCAATGTTGAAAACGGTACAGTTCAAGTTGTTGTGCAATAGTTTTTAAATTTTTACCTATCTTTGGATAAACCTATCTTTCACTAGGGAGAAACCATGAGTTCAGAAGATCAAGCTGCTTCTCAAACAGAACAAACCACTGAAAAAGCTTATGATTCCTCTAGCATCAAGGTATTACGTGGTTTAGACGCAGTACGTAAGCGTCCAGGCATGTACATTGGTGATACAGACGATGGTACCGGCTTACACCATATGGTCTTCGAGGTCGTAGATAACTCGATTGATGAGGCGCTGGCAGGTCACTGTGATGAAATTTTGGTGACTATTCATGAAGATGAATCAGTTTCAGTATCAGATAATGGCCGTGGTATTCCGACTGACATTCACCCTGAAGAAGGCGTGTCTGCTGCAGAAGTGATTTTAACCATTCTGCATGCGGGCGGTAAGTTTGATGATAACAGCTATAAAGTCTCTGGTGGTCTGCACGGTGTAGGTGTATCCGTAGTAAATGCGTTATCAGAAAAATTGGAACTAACCATTCATCGCGCCGGTAAAATCCATGAACAGGAATATCGTCATGGTGATCCACAATTCCCTTTAAAAATGGTGGGCGAGACCGATAAGACCGGTACTCGCGTGCGTTTCTGGCCAAGTGCTGAAACCTTTAGTCAGACCATTTTTAATGTCGACATCCTGGCCCGTCGTTTACGTGAACTGTCCTTCCTGAATGCAGGTGTACGAATCGTATTACGTGACGAACGTATCAATGCCGAATACATTTTTGATTATGAAGGCGGTTTGGCTGAGTTTGTTAAGTACATTAACCAAGGTAAAACCCACCTGAATGATATTTTTCATTTCACCACTCAGGCAGAAAATGGCATTGGTGTAGAAGTTGCACTGCAATGGAATGATTCTTATCAGGAAAATGTACGCTGCTTTACCAACAACATCCCGCAAAAGGATGGCGGTACTCACTTAGCCGGTTTCCGTGCAGCACTGACCCGTGGTTTAAATAACTACATGGACAGTGAAAATATCCTGAAAAAAGAAAAAGTTGTGGTTTCAGGGGATGATGCGCGTGAGGGTTTGACTGCCATTGTGTCAGTAAAAGTACCTGATCCGAAATTCTCTTCACAAACCAAAGAAAAACTGGTGTCGAGTGAAGTGAAATCTGCCGTTGAGCAGTCCATGAACAAGGCATTCTCTGAATATCTGTTAGAGAATCCACAAGCGGCTAAATCAATTGCTGGCAAGATCATTGATGCAGCGCGTGCCCGTGATGCAGCGCGTAAAGCACGTGAAA
Organism: Acinetobacter sp. UBA5984; assembly: GCF_002429925.1. Classification (NCBI taxonomy): domain Bacteria; kingdom Pseudomonadati; phylum Pseudomonadota; class Gammaproteobacteria; order Moraxellales; family Moraxellaceae; genus Acinetobacter; species Acinetobacter sp. UBA5984. Next base: position 18,690 of record NZ_DJBE01000069.1, on the reverse strand, counting down.
TGACCCGTCGTAAGAGCGCACTCGATATCGCCGGCCTTCCAGGTAAACTGGCGGATTGCCAAGAGAAAGATCCAGCTTTATCTGAACTGTACCTGGTCGAAGGTGACTCTGCGGGCGGTTCTGCAAAACAGGGCCGTAACCGTAAGATGCAGGCAATTCTGCCGCTAAAAGGTAAGATCCTGAACGTGGAACGTGCCCGTTTTGACCGTATGATTTCTTCTGCAGAAGTGGGTACGCTGATTACGGCACTCGGCTGTGGTATTGGTCGTGAAGAATATAACCCGGACAAGCTGCGTTATCACAAAATCATCATCATGACCGATGCTGACGTGGATGGTTCACACATTCGTACATTGCTGCTGACTTTCTTCTTCCGTCAAATGCCGGAACTAGTGGAACGCGGTCATATTTATATTGCACAGCCGCCGCTGTACAAGCTGAAAAAAGGCAAACAGGAACAGTACATCAAGGACAATGATGCGCTGGAAACTTACCTGATTTCGAATGCGATTGATGAGCTGGAACTGCATATCAGTGCCGATGCCCCTGCGATTCGTGGGGAAGCTCTGGCCAATGTGATTACCGATTATCAAACTTCACAGAAGAGTCTGGCACGTTTAACTGTACGTTATCCTGCAAGCTTGCTGGATGCTTTGATTTCACTAGAAGCATTCAAGCTGGATCAGCTGGAAGATAAAGCTTATGTAGAAACTTGGGGGGAAGACCTGCGTGCTGCGATTGAAAAAATCCAGCCAAGTTTACGCCCTGAACTAAGTCTAGAACGTTTTGAAAAAGACGTTGATGGCCAGATCGTAGAAAGCTGGTTGCCACGAATTACGATTTATGTGCATAACCTGCCGCATCATTACCTGCTAGATGCCAGCCTGCTCAGCTCAAGTGAATATGCGCGTTTACTGAAAAACTCGAAAAGCTGGTTCACGTTGCTTGAAGAGGGTGCTTATTTACAGAAAGGTGAGCGCAAGATTCAGGTCAGCAGTTTCCATCAGGTTTGGCAGCACATTCTGCAAGACTCTCGCCGCGGCATGATGATCCAGCGTTATAAAGGTCTGGGTGAGATGAACGCAGACCAGCTGTGGGAAACCACGATGGATCCGGAAAACCGTAACATGCTACAAGTGACGGTGCAGGATGCAATTGAAGCAGACCGCATGTTCTCTTGTCTGATGGGAGATGATGTAGAACCACGTCGTGCCTTTATTGAAGAAAATGCCTTGAATGCCGATATTGATACCTAATCTATCGGAATAAATCGAAACGAAAAAGCGCCTTTTAAGGTGCTTTTTTTACGTAAATTTTCTATTAATACCAGATGAACTGTTTAGAATAATTTTAATCTAAGCAGTTTTTAGACCAATGATCCGCTGATATTAGGTTTCAAAAAAGCCTGGTTCAGGAGAATCAAGTCTTATTTATAAAGAGGTTTATCCATGGATAGCCAGCTTGAAGAAATACGTGAGATCTGGGCAAATGCATTCTACAGTGGCGACTATGATCTGCTGCGCCACTATGAACATCAGGACTTTCAGGTGATTTTTGAACAGGAAGGCCGTGTAGAAGGAAGTTATCTGCGTTATGACCGGATTGCTCATGCGGTACAAAACGGCGTATGGAAACCGTTGAAGCCAGATATAGAATATGAAGAATACGAGTACAATGAAGATCAAACCGAATGCCGGATCTTGATTGGACTGGAAAATAATAAACAGTGTCTTCAGGAGATCTGGAAGCTAGAGGATGAATGGAAAATTACAGAACTTAGATTTTTGAAATCCTAAACTTTCAATGATTTATTAAGTTACTTCGAAATTTTTTAAAAATATTTGAATACTGTTGTTTTAAATCTTGCTTAAACCCTGATCAATCGTGTGGATAACTACAAAGTTATCCATATTTTTTATGTGAATAAGATAGTATTTATCCACAAGTCATATTGTGTTTCTTGTTTTTCATTTTTTAAATTCAAATTTACTTTCTATATATTGTGGATAAGTATTTTTAAATTTAAAATAGGGTTTTGAATTTAAAAGACTAGTTGGAGCCATATCTTCTCTGTTTTTGAAATTGACCAGTTCAGGTGATTTTTTATCTGTTTTTAATGGAAAAATTATATAAATAACTTAAAAATTAATAGCTTATATTAGTGTTGTAGATTTAATTAACAATCAGCGTGGAACATATTTTAATTATAAAAATCTTCACTGTAGTTAAACTACATAATTAATTTAATAATCAAGTGAAATTTCATTTTTTTCAATGAATCATAGGGTTATAGATTTTTCTAACTTTTACTCCTATGGTTTAATGCTTTTTTAAGTTTAGTCATCACATGACCTAGAGCCAGTTTATTTAATAACCAGGCAATAGATCTGAACTTTTAAAACTAAAAATAGAAAAAATACGATTTATGAAATAAGTGTAAAAATAAAAAAAAGCGCCTAACGGCGCTTTCTATTTTTTTAATCATTCTATTTATGGGGTCAGAATAATCTTGCGGCAGTCTTCTTCACGTTTATCAAAAATACGGTAGCCTTCAGCAGCTTCTTCCAGTTTCATGCGATGGGTGATAATCACTTCTGGAGACAGCTGGCCATTTTCTACATATTCAAGTAATTGTGGCAGGAATTTATGCACATGGGTCTGCCCCATTTTAAAGGTCAGTCCTTTATCGAAGGCATCACCAAACAGGAAGCCATGAATTGGGCCAGCATATACACCTGGCACACTCACCACGCCACCACGGCGTACTGCCGCAATACATTGACGTAGGGCAAAGCCGCTCGAACCTTCAATTTTTAGATTCGTCATCACCGTTTCAAGTAAACTGCCTTTGGCCTCGAAACCAATCGCATCAATGACGGCATCAACACCACGATGACCGGCAGTATTCTGAATAATATATTCAGCTGCATCGACTTCATCAAAATTCACTGGAATTGCACCATAAGTCTGATGGGCGAAACGCAGGCGGTAAGAGTGGTGATCGACTATAAAGATTTGCTCTGCGCCCAGCATACGTGCGCAGGCAGCCGACAGTAAACCAACCGGGCCAGCACCATATATCGCAACACTGGAACCGCGAGTGACCTGGGCATTGGTTACAGCCTGCCATGCAGTAGGCAAGATATCGGTAAGGAACAGGACTTTTTCATCCGGTAATGACCCCGGTACTTTAAATGGGCCTACATTACCTTTGGGTACACGGACATATTCCGCCTGTCCACCTGGTACACCGCCATATAAATGGCTATAACCAAATAGAGCTGCACCTGGTGGAATCTGTTTTTTATTGATAATTGCACCACGGCCAGTATTGGTATTCTCACAGGCAGCCATCAGTTCATGTTCACAGAAAAAGCAGTGACCACATGCAATCACGAAAGGAATAATTACCCGGTCACCTTTTTTCACTTCTGTGACTTCAGGACCAACTTCTTCTACAATTCCCATAAATTCATGGCCAAAAATATCGCCATCTTCAGTGGCCGGAATTTTACCCCGGTATAGATGCAGATCTGAGCCACAGATGGCAGTCGCTGTCACCCTTAAAATGACGTCATCTGGTTCCTGAATCACTGGATCTGGAACGGATTCAACTCGTACATCCCGAGCACCATGATAGGTAAGAGCACGCATACGGATTTCCTCTCTCTAGTTCAACATTAAACAGACTCGTATCAAGGCTGCCAAAAATAAAAACACTTTTATTAGAGCCTTATGCACTAAGAAATCGCTGTAAATTAATGTATGAAATAAGACATCCGAGTGTTTAAAAAATAAACTTATATAGGATTTGCGTAATTCACTACAAAATATGTCAAAAATGGTTTCGATGAAGAAATCAGGGAAAAGATGGAGAGAGCAATATATAAAAAGTATAAAAAAAGAGATTAGCTCCAGTTGTAGCTAATCTCCAAGATTTGAATCAAGGTTTAAAACTTAACCTTCCTGAAAAGATTGCTCCAAACTTTCCAGCTCCATCATCAGTTCTAGCATTTGCTCTTCGGCAGTTTCCAGTTTCTGTTTCAGTTCAGTCTGCTCGTTCATGAGTTTCAGCAAGTCATCTTTACGTGCAGCTTCATATAAAGCGCTATCTGCCAGCAATTCTTCAATTTCTGCCAGACGTGGCTGTAGTTTGTCGATTTGAGCTTCACATTTTTCAATATTCTTGCGAATCGGACGAGTCTGCTCACGACGCTGGGCGGCCAGTTTACGCTGTGCTTCCTTATCTACTTTGGCTACAACTACAGGTTTAGTTTCTGTTTCTACTACCTGTCCTTTGGCTAAGGCATTCTGCGCATTAATCTGCTGTTGACGTGCTTCACGTAACCATTTGGCATAGTCCTGTAGATCTCCTTCAAATTCGGTACAACGTCCGGCATGCACTAACAGCAATTCATCACATACTGTCGCAATCAATTGACGTTCATGCGAAACCAGTACCACCGCACCTTCAAAATCCTGCAAAGCCATAGTCAGGGCATGGCGCATATCCAGGTCCAGATGGTTAGTCGGTTCATCGAGAATCAGTACATTTGGACGCTGCCAAACAATTAAAGCCAAAGCCAAACGTGCACGTTCCCCCCCAGAGAAACTCTCACATGGGGTATCCATGCGCTCACCGCTAAAACCGAAACTGCCGAGGAAAGAACGTAAAGAAGCTTCACTGATTTTTGGATCGGCGATGCGCGCCAGTTGTAGCGTTGGGCTGGCATTAGCGTCCAAAGCATCCATCTGGTGCTGAGCAAAATAGCCAATATTGAGTAATTCTGAGGCCTTGCGTTGACCATTTAATAACGGCAAATCTCCGACTAAGGTTTTGATCAGGGTTGATTTACCCGCACCATTCATCCCCAATAAACCGATGCGTGAATTTGGAGTGATTTGCAGATTAATTTTGCTGGCAATCGATTTATCGCCATAACCAATTTCCGCCTGTTCCAAGGCCAGAAGTGGTGAACTCATTTTGGTCGGTTCACGGAAACTGAAGGTAAAAGGTGTATCGACATGAGCAGGGGCGAGATCCTGCATGCGCTCCAGCATTTTAATCCGACTTTGGGCCTGACGTGCTTTGGTCGCTTTGGCTTTGAAACGGTCAATAAATTTTTGTAGATGTGCCCGGGCTTCCTGCTGTTTCTCAAAGGCCTGTTGCTGTTGCGCCAGACGTTCACTACGGGTCACTTCAAAAGTTGAATAATTGCCGGTATAGAGGGTGAGTTCCTGATTTTCGATATGCAGAATATGATCCGTCACGGCATCCAGAAAATCACGGTCATGCGAAATTAGCACTAAAGTGCCTTCATACGCCTTTAACCAATCTTCGAGCCACAAGATCGCATCCAGATCCAAGTGGTTGGTTGGCTCATCGAGTAATAGCAGGTCGGAACGGCTCATCAGGGTACGGGCCAAATTCAGTCGCATCCGCCAACCGCCTGAAAAACTGGAAACATCCAGACGGATCTGATGATCCATAAAGCCCAGACCGGCCATTAACTGAGCTGCTTTTGATGGTGCAGAATAGCCATGAATCTCGTCGAAACGGCCATGTAGCTGTGCCAGTTCTGCATCGGACAGCTGTTCTGGATGCGCAAGTTTGGCCTGTATATCCCAATACTCTTCATCGCCTGACAGAACAAAATCAATGGCAGGCATATCTAGTGCTTTAATTTCCTGAGCCATATGCGCTACGGTCCACACGGATGGACGGGTTAGTGAACCTTCATCTGCACTGAGCTCACCTAAAAGAGCCGCAAACAGGGTTGATTTTCCTGCGCCATTCACGCCGGTTAAACCAATTTTCCAGCCGGGATGAAGCTGCATGGAGGCTTTTTGAAATAACACTCGCCCACCACGGCGTAACGAAAGTTGGTCTAACTGAATCATTGAACTTACTAACAAGAGCAAAAGAGAATGCCGCTATTCTAATGGAAAGCCGGAAGAAAACAAAAAATCTTCGTTGCAGCTTATCCTGTTCAGGCTTTAAAAATTTATAGATTCATATATGATGAACTATATTTTGATTAAATACTCTATTTTTTTTAAAAACCGAAAGATAGAGCCATCAAGGTTCATAATAATATTGAGTAGAATAAAAATGAAAAATAGATTTTTAATTTTATCCGCACTGGGCCTATGGGCTTCAAGTGCACATGCTGCCCCAGTCAATGTCTGTGTATTTGATTTACTGGGAAAATCGGGTGAATCCTTCAAGCTGCTGGAAGAGTGGGCATTGGCCAGCAAGCAGTGGGGGGCTACGGTTCAATTGATTGCTTATCAGGATGAAGCTAAAGTCGATCAGGATGCCAAAGCCGGAAAATGCGATGGCTTCTATATGACGTCCATGCGTGCGCGAGCTTATAACAAATTTGCCGGCTCCATTGATGCGATTGGCGGCGTTCCTAATAATGACATTGCCATGAAAGCGGTGAGTTATGTGCTGGATAAACGTAATACCAAGCGCATGACCACCCAGATTGGCAAGGAAAAATTTGAAGTAGCCGGTATTGGCCAGATTGGTCCTGCTTATATCTTTGTCCGTGATCGTAATATGGATAAGTTAGAACATATTAAAGGCAAGAAGTTTGCGGTTCTACATTATGACTATGCCCAAACGATTATGGTGAACCGGGTAGAAGCCGTACCGGTGAATTCGGAAATTTCCAATTTCATCCGTAAATTTAATCAGGGTGAAGTGGATATTGTGGCAGCGCCCGCTTATGCCTTTAAACCTCTTGAAGTAACTAAAGGGCTGGGGCAGAAAGGAGCCATGATCAACTTTCCGGTGGTAAATGTCACGGCAGATCTGATTATTCGACCGGATAAATTTCCGGAACAGTTTGCAGCCAATTCCCGACAATGGTTTGTTAAGCAGTTACCCCGCAGCTTCGCGATGGTAAAACGGATGGAAGCAGAAATCCCACGTAAATATATTCTGAACCTGAGTCGTGAGGAACAGGTCAGTTATCAGAAAATTCTGCGTGAAGGACGCATGGATTTAACCAAACAGGGCATTTATGACGCTGGCATGATGACAGTATTAAAACGGGCACGTTGTACTGTGGAAAGAACTAATTTCGAATGCTCAATCAGTGGTGAATAGTTTTAAAATCATGTATATCTTTGTAACTACAGCGAATGAAATGTAATTCAAAGTAGCCAAGTTTAAATATTAAGAGACTGATATATTTATAAAAAAATCGGATAAAGGAAATTAAGAAAAGCTGATTTATCTTTATAGGCCAAAAAACGGCTTTTATCTGGAGTAAATGCTCTATTTTTTTGAAATAAATTTGCTTAATATTTGACGCGTGTACGGACACTCAGCTAACAACAAGATTTCAAAGGATAACTAAAATGAAAAAAACACTCTTATCATTGGCTGCATTTTCTGCATTTGGTTTTGCAGGTGTGGCACATGCAGAAAAGGTCGATATCTGTGTGTTTGACCTACTTGGTAAATCTGGCGAGTCTTTCCAGATGGCTCAGGAATGGGCGCTGGCAGCAAAAGGCTGGGGCGCAGATATCAATCTGATCGCCCGTCAGGATGAAGCCGTCGCTGACAATGACTTTAAGGCTGGCAAATGTGATGGTGTATTCATGACCGCCATGCGTGCCCGTCAATACAACAAGTTTGCCGGTTCAATCGATGCCTTAGGTGGTGCTCCAAGTAATGCCATTGCACAGCGTGCGATTAGCTTCGCTTTGGATAAGCGTAATGCCGCTAAAATGGTCACGACCATGGGCGGTAAAAAATATGAGGTGGCCGGGATTGCACCACTGGGTTCAGCTTTTATCTTTGTGCGTGACAAAAACATCAACTCCATTGAAAAAGCGGCAGGCAAGAAGTTTGCTGTTCTTGGCTATGATGATGCGCAAAAAATCATGGTTCAACGTGTAGGTGCTCAGGCTGTAGTGTCTGATGTATCTAACTTCGTAGCCAAGTTTAATAATGGTCAGGTCGATATGGTGGGTGCACCGGCATATGCGTACAAGCCACTCGAAATCTATAAAGGTTTGGGCAATAGCGGTGCGATGTTTAATTTCCCGGTACTGCATGTCACTTCTGACTTTGTGATTCGTCCGGAAAAATTCCCGGCTGGTTTCGGCCAGAAGTCTCGTGACTGGTTCATTAAAAACCTGCCTAAGAGCATGGCGATGATCAACCGTCTGGAAGCCGGTATTCCAGCGAAATATAAGCTGAATCTGAGTGCAGAAGATAAAACCAAGTACCAGAAGTTATTACGTGAAGGGCGTATGGATATGACCAAGCGTGGAATCTATGATGCCAGCATGATGTCGGTACTGAAACGTGCGCGTTGCTCTGTCGATAAAGCCAACTTTGAATGTTCACTTTCTGGCGAATAATTTGATTTTTAAGGAAAAAAGCTTAGATTTATCTAAGCTTTTTTTATATTAAACAAAGTCAGATCTGCCATTGCAGATCATAGCAAAGCAGTTAAGCTGATTAAAAATAATGCTTTCATGTTTGGTATAAAAAACAATAACATGTAGCACTTAAAGCAGATAACAAAAACAAGGCAATCAAGGAAAGCAAAATGATGCAGAGAGGATGGAAAGCCCTGGCTGTAGGTGCAGCACTCGCGGCAGTCTCAGGCCTGGCTCAGGCTAAACAGGTAGTATGTGTATTCGATCTGGTCGGCAAAAATGGCGACGTCTATGCTGTAATGAAAGACTATCAACTGGCCGCAAAAAACTGGGGTGCTGATATCGAGCTTAGGGTAAATACCAATGAAGCTGTCGTCGCAGAAGATTTTAAAGCTGGTAAATGTGATGGGATCAGTGTTACCGGTATGCGCGGCCGTCAGTTCAACCGCTTTACCGGTTCACTCGATGCGATTGGCGCGATTCCAGATTTGAACCTTGCAGTTAAAGTGATGCAAGGCCTGGCGAGTCCGACCTTTGCCAAGCTCATGGTTCAAGGCAAGTATGAAGTCGCAGGGGTGATTCCGGTAGGTGATGCCTTCCGGATGGTCAATGACCGGAGCATTAATACGGTTGCGAAAGCAGCAGGTAAAAAATTTGCTGTACTTGACTATGATGAAGCACAAAAAATAATGGTTCAGCAAGTGGGTGCACAGGCAGTCAGCGCCGATGTGACCAACTTTGGCTCTAAATTTAACAATGGTCAGGTCGATATTATTGGCGCGCCAGCTGCTGTATTTAAACCACTCGAGCTGCATAAAGGTTTGGGCAGTAAGGGCGCCATTGTGAATTATCCGGTGTTGCAGGTCACTGGTAATATCATTATTCGTCCGGATAAATTCCCGGTCGGATATGGACAAAAATCACGTGAATGGGTGAAAAGCCAGTTACCACGTGCTTTTGGAATTTTAGGTAAAATGAAGGCAGATATTCCCTCTAAATACTGGATGGATATTCCTGAGGCAGATAAACCGGGTTACCAAAAGCTGATGCGTGATTCGCGGATTGATCTGACCAAACGGGGTATTTATGACAAACGCATGATGAAGTTGCTCTGGCAATTCCGCTGCAAGCAGAATCCGAAAAACTTCGAATGTGCATTACAGGATGAGAACTATAAACAATCCTGATAAAATTACTCTGATTTGACTTTTAATCTGTACAGACTGACCATATATTGAGTGTGTTATACTTGAAATATGGTCTTTTCTTTTTAAAGACATTCCATTCAACAGAGGAATCCGCCATGAATGCTCAAGCGCTTGTGCTCACCGACAATGCCGCAAATAAAGTACGCCAGTTGCGTGACAGTGAAGGTAACCAAGACTTAATGCTCCGTGTGTATGTCACCGGTGGCGGCTGTTCAGGTTTCTCTTATGGCTTTAACTTTGCGGAAAGCCAAAATGAAGATGATGCAGAATTCGTCAATGGCGATGTCAAAATGCTGGTCGATTCTCTNNACGACCTGTGGTTGTGGATCTTCATTCTCGATCTAATACATATCAAGTTGAATAAAAAAGTCCTCGTATGAGGACTTTTTTATATCTGAAGAAAGCTTAGCTTTCTAATTTGACTGCTTCAAGCAGGTCAAAAATCACTGTAGTGACATCCTGACTCAGTTCGCGGTTATTAAATATCTCGTAGGCTGTAATAGTAATGTCCGTATCGCTCGGCAATAGACGCTGTTCCTCTTCAATCAAGTCATTGATCGGCAATAAGGTTTGTTTCACTTGCAGATGCAAAATATCCTTAAATTCAAGATTTTCATCATCTAGCTCGATCAGCTGTTCATTGAAATAAGGCAGCAAAATTGAATGAAGATAAGGTTGAATATCCTCGATATCAAAGATCTCGATATCACGGGTTTCATCAATCGTACTAATGTGGTCATTTACTTCAATTAAAATATGGTAGTAACTCACATGAATCTCCAAGAAAGTTGGCCTAAGACGTCCTACTGTTCTTCACAATAACATGAAATGAAACCGGGTTGTATTTTTACTAGCCTAAACACATAAATAATTTAGGGAATTAAAACCTGAATTTTATCGGGTATATAACAGGGTCTTGTCTGCTGGACGCAGTTTGAAATCTTGCAGATTCTGTTCACCCAATACTGGATACATCAAGGCTTCCGGATCATTATGATGATAGAGACCCAAGGCATGGCCCAGCTCATGTGCCAAAGTTAAACGTAAATCATCTTTGGCATCAAACTGATAAATCTGGATCTTATCTCCCATAAAAATACCCTTATGAAACTGGCGTGGGGGAAAGCGCTGCTGGGCCTGCTGAATATTTCGCTGATGACTTTGCACACTGTTTTGATGAACAGAAACTTGCTGGTTAAATGAGGATAGCTGTTCCTGAAGATAGGCATATTCGCGTTTAAAATTTTCCAGTTTAGGCTTGAGCATTTCCATCTCATACTGAAGCTGTTCACGCTCGGTAGATGAGCTGGCCTGTTGACGGCGTTGCAATAGGGTTTGAAATTCAAATTCCAGCTGACTTTTTTGCTGAATCAGTCGTTGCTGCTGATCTTCTAGATTTTTCTGCGAAACTTGCAGATTGCTGACTTCACGCTGATATCTGGCTTCATCGGCAAGTAACTTTTTTTCGACCTTTTTAAAGGCTTCATAGTCCTGTTGGCGTTGATCATAGATCAGTTGAATAGCCAGCTGAGCATTCTCATCATAAACCATCAGATCATCACGATTGGTTCCTTCATGCCAGATCTGAATTGCTTCCTGACTTAATTGAATGACTTCATCACGGGTCAGGCCAAAACCCGGATCGACCTGATCAATCCGGAAACGTAGGCGCGTATCAAAAGGATGGGTTAAACGATCAGCCAGTGAATTAAATTTTAATTGTGGATGGGTCTTGGTTTGTAGATGCAAAAACAATGACACAATGAAAACGACAATCCCCAGAAAGCTTAAAAGACGCATAGTGTTTTTTAAAATATTGTTTGGCTCAATGTAGCTAAAAAAACAGCAAAATCCTAGCGTCAGAGCGATAAAGACCGTGCTTATGCACGGTTCTGCTCAGGTTAGATTATGATTTTTTACCTTTCCACTGCTCAACCTGTCTTGGCATATTGGAATGATAAATAAAACCAAGGCCTATACCATTCAATAAGAAGATCATAAATTCAATTAAATATTTCAGGTTATAGGAATGTCTGGTTTGGTGATTAAAGGCATACAGCGTGATTTCAGATTTAAAGATCTGGAAAATAATATAGCTCAGAAGTCCAATACCTAAAATGATAAAACCTTTTCCGGAAGGATAGCGCTGAGGTACAGCCAGGATCAGCAACACAATGATGGCAATCAGAAAGCCTAAGGAAAAAGAAGCTTCAATTCCGAAGGTTTGCAGGTAATTAAAAGGCGCTAGTACCACATTCGGCGGTAAGATCAGAAGCAGATTACCCATCGGGTAGAGCAGCATGATCGCAAGCCCGGAAGCCAGAAGAAAAAGCTTAATAAAATTCTGCATACGTTTTTATTTTTAAGTTATTTATTTCATTATAGTTTAATTAAAAAAGATTCTATTGCCTATGCATTGAGCAAAAAAAAGACCGCATAAAATGCGGTCTTTTTCTCAAAGTGACAAATTATTTTTTGTCATCTTTTACTTCAGTGAATTCAGCATCAACTACGCCGTCATCTGCTTTTTGAGCTTGACCTTCGCCGCCTTGGAATGCATTAGGATCGAAACCTTGTGCACCGCCTTGGCCTTGAGCTGCTTCATAAGCACGTTGGGTGATCGGCATAATAATATTTTGCAATGCTTCAGTTTTCGCTTTGATTGCTTCAACATCATTTTCTTTCGTAGATGCTTCTAACTCGGAAACCGCAGTTTCGATTGCAGTTTTTTCGTCAGCAGTCACTTGTTCGCCAAGATCTTTTACTGCTTTTTGAGCAGAAGAAACTAGCGCATCCGCTTCGTTACGTGCTTTTGCAAGCTCTTCAAACTTACGGTCTTCTTCAGCATTCGCTTCAGCATCTCTGATCATTGCTTCGATTTCAGCATCAGACAAACCTGAGTTTGCTTTGATCTGAATCGATTGCTCTTTACCAGTGCTCTTATCTTTCGCAGATACTTTCAAGATACCATCCGCGTTGATGTCGAACGATACTTCAATTTGTGGCACACCACGTGGAGCAGGTGGGATGTCGCCTAACTGGAAGTTACCCAACAATTTGTTTTGTTGAGCCATTTTACGTTCACCTTGGTAAACTGAAATATCTACAGCAGGCTGGTTGTCCGCAGCAGTTGAGAACACTTGAGATTTCTTCGCAGGAATCGTCGTGTTTTTCTCAATGATTGGAGTCAATAC
>NZ_DJBE01000069.1:0-5848 GCF_002429925.1 Acinetobacter sp. UBA5984 | reverse complement strand
ACGTCAGAGATGTCAGAAGTCGAAAGACCAGCATCTTTAAGTGCAATACGGCAAGGCTCAATCGTACGCGCAACCAGGTCAGCAACCAAACCTTCAAGTTTTGCACGAGTAACGTTGATCACTAAGTGTTTAGGACCAGTCGCATCTGCAGTGATGTATGGAAGGTTGATTTCAGTTGCGTTAGAAGAAGAAAGCTCGATTTTTGCTTTTTCAGCAGCTTCTTTCAGACGTTGTAACGCAAGTGGATCGTTTTTCAGATTCACGTTTTGTTCTTTCTTGAACTCTTCAACCAGATAGTCGATCAANNACTTCAATTTGCTGGTCGCCATCAAGGTCAGCGATTTCGATGATGGATACGTCGAAAGTACCACCACCCAAGTCGTATACAGCAACTTTACGGTCACCTTCTTTCTTGTCCATACCGAACGCAAGAGCAGCAGCAGTTGGTTCGTTGATGATACGTTTGACTTCTAAGCCTGCAATTTTACCTGCATCTTTAGTTGCCTGACGTTGCGCATCATTGAAGTAAGCAGGAACAGTAATTACCGCTTCAGTCACTGTTTCACCCAGATAGTCTTCTGCAGTTTTCTTCATTTTTTTCAGAACTTCTGCAGAGATCTGTTGTGGTGCAAGTTTCTTGTCGTTTACTTCAACCCAAGCATCGCCATTGTCTGCTTTGATGATTTTGTATGGCACCAGACCGATATCTTTTTGTACTGCCTGGTCTTCATAACGACGACCGATCAGACGTTTAATCGCGAATAATGTGTTTTTAGGGTTCGTTACCGCTTGGCGTTTAGCTGATTGACCAACCAGAATTTCACCATCTTTGTACGCAATAATAGATGGAGTTGTACGTGCGCCTTCAGCGTTTTCGATAACTTTAACTTTGTCGCCTTCAAGTACTGCAACACATGAGTTTGTAGTACCTAAGTCAATACCAATGATTTTAGCCATTTGGATGTTTCCTCAAAAATTTTATTGTGCTTTACACTTGTTATCCGATATGAGAGCCGTTCAATTTTTTTCAAGTAAATTTTTAGAAAAAATTTCACAAACTCCCGAATTTATTTAGCTTAAGCGCCAACCATAACCATTGCAGGACGTAATAAACGCCCGTTCAGGGCATAGCCTTTTTGCAAGACTGTACCGATCTCATTGGCTTTGGCATCTGGTGCAATACCGACTGCCTGATGTAACTCGGCATTAAAACCATTCTCGGTATCAACTACGACCACACCAAATTTTTCTAATGTTGTCAGTAAACCTTTTAAGGTTAGTTCTACGCCTTCCCGTAACGGGCCTTGTTCTTCACCCGCAGCGAGAATTGCACGTTCCAGGTTATCTACAGTTTCTAACAGCTCTTTAGAGAACTTTTCCAAAACAGTATCTTTATGCTTTTCTGATTCGCGCTGAATGCGTTCTACACTTTTTTGTGCCTCATATACGGCATTTGCAGTACGTGCTTTTTCCAGTTTTAAATCGCTTTCAAGCTGTGCGATTTGTTCCTGTAAAGACTCAACGGTAACTTCAGCTTGTTCAGGTTCAGCTTGAGCTGTTTGTTGTTCCGTTTGCTCTTGCTCAAGTTCTTGAGCTTGATCGTTTTGCTCAGTCGCCATTGATTTACTCCGTTTAAATGGGTTCTTAAACATGTACAGTCCTTGGGCGTCAGAGTTAACTGCGTTAATACTGAACTGCCATGATTGAAATTTTTAATTATTTAAAGAAATCGGGGCAGGGGCAAAAAATTCAAGCACAAATACAGATTAATTTTAAGATTTATTTAGATTTAATGGCTTTCATAAAAGCAGCATCGTATTTTTAGATAGAAATAATAATTTTTATCTGTTTTAAATATTTTTAAGACCGGTGCATCATGGCGTCATTAACAGCGACCTTGTTTTGAGGAGAGAGCTGAACTAGGTTGCTGTTGCCTTATTTTTTAAGCTGTTTTTTCCAGTCGGATCCCTCACACAGGGTCCGGCTTTTTTTTGTCCAGATTATTTTTTAGACATAAAAGCGATTAATAACTAAGCAATAAAGTATTACAAAAAAAATGAGCAACGCTATATTATTCATTTCAGATTCTATCGCTGTAGTTTCTTCTCTTTTTTAGAAATGTGTTTTCGTGGCTTATCTTTTCTCTAGATAAGCCTTTTTTTTGCCTGAAATTTGCTACGGTTTTCGACTTATAAAATGGGATTATCTTCATCAAGACTATGCTGATTGAAAATATTTCTTCTATTCAAAGAAAATAGCTTGGATGAGATCAAAACCATAAAACTCAGTCCATAAAAAAGCCCTGATTTAAATCAGGGCTTCTCTGTTTATTTATATTCTGCCTAATCGTGGCGATTACGTGGTCGCTGCTGTTCCTGCTTACGTCGCTGATCATTCCAGCGTGGATTATTAGAGCGGTTTTGCTGAACCCGTTTACGCTGCTGTTCTGCCACTTTCTTACGTTGTTCCAGCTGCTGGCGACGTTTACGTTCGGCCTGCGCCTGTTTCTGACGCTGATTACTCAGATTTTTGCGTTGCTGTTCCAGACGTTGTCGTTCCAGTTGAGTTTTACGTCGGTCCAGTTCTATTTGCCGACGCCGTTCCTGTTCCCAGTTACGCTGCTGAATATTTTTGCGACGTTCCAGTTCCAGTCTTTTACGCTGCTGTTCGTATTCCCAGCGTTGCCGGTCATAGCGACGGTCTTGATCATAACGATAATCATAACCTCGATCGCGACGGTCATAACGTCCATCATAATAACCATCATCAGGAAAAGCCACACAGCCTACGGCTAAAAATGCAGTGGCTAAAGATACCGTTATTATTTTTATCGCCATAAGCTATCTCCTTTTATACAGACTTCTACATTAAAGTCGCAAAAGTGCTGTAAAAATCTCACTTAAACTCTCAATGACATCTGATTAAATTCAGGTTAGCGTATTTGGCAGATGATCTATGTACATTGATATTAAGTCTTATATAAGAATATGGTCACTAAAACCCTAATCATGTAGAAAAAATGAAGAATTATGGGAAAAGGATGAAAACTCATGGGTGCGAATAATCCGGTCACAAAATTTGTAATGGATAAGGGGCAGGGCACTGCAGCACGTTTGCTGGATTGCCTGCCGAGCTTTGCACAAGAACGTCTGGTAAAAGCATTGGATTATCCTTATGACTATCCTGATTTGGATCCTTATATAAAATGCTTGATGGCGACTCAGATCAAACAGGGACAGCACAGTTTTATTAGTGAAGATGCGGTGCAATCACGTCAACTGTTTGATGAACGCATGAAAGCTATTCAGGCAAAACCGACACCGGTCAAGGCAGTCGAGGATCTGCGTCTGCCATTGCAAAATGGCACTATCTTTGCCCGACATTATCATCCGGCACCACAGAAAAAATTGCCGATGGTCATTTTCTATCATGGCGGTGCATTTATAGTGGGCGGTCTGGATACACATGATGAGTTCTGCCGTTTATTGGCGGTGCATGCCAAGGTGCAAGTGCTCAGCGTGGCTTATCCGCTAACGCCAGAATACAGTCCTTTGCAGATGGTACAGGTCTGTGAAGATGCTCTGGCTTGGGTACATCAAAACATCAAGCAGCTGAAAATCTATAAAAACCAGATTGTAGTGGCAGGGGATAGTGCAGGTGGAAATCTGGCGGCAGTGGTTGCGCAGCGGAGTGCCAATAAAATCTATGCACCTCGCGCACAGTTATTGCTTTACCCGGCTGTCGATTTTAAAAGCCGCCATCCTTCTTTTTATGCCTATAATCAGGGCCTGGTACTTTCAGCTCAGGATATTGATCTGGTGACTAAGCTATATGCTGAAACACATCAAGTCGAACTGGATGATCCGCTGATTTCACCGACCTATGGTGAACTGAAGAATCTGTCACCTGCCTATGTGATTACCGCCCGTCATGATGTGCTGCATGATGAAGGTTCAATCTATGCTCTGAAGTTACGTGAGAATGGGGTGCGAGTGTATTATCAGGAATATACGGATCAGGCACACGGTTTTATCAATCTGACCCCAATTCATAAACGTTCGAAAAAGCAGGTCATTGAACTCAGCAAGAATTTCCGTAAATTCTTGGACAAAAAGATCTGATTCAAAAATAGATGTAATTAAGGTGTTTCACGTGAAACACCTTTTTTATTTTTTATGGATCTTGGCTTCTGGAAAGACTAAATTAAATTTAGGCACATAAAAGCTTTGTAAATATTTAGCTTTAGAAAAATCCGGGAATATATCCTGAGTATCTTGCCACTCTGCCTGAATAAGCTTGGATAAATAACCCCGAAATTGAGGGCTAAACTGATAATGCTGGGATTTCCAGGTTTGCCGGATTTTTAGCATGGAGCTTGGAAGATGATGACTATTTAAATAGAAAGAACGAGGAGATTTAGGTTTTTTAAGACTAAGCGTCATGCTTTGCACGATGAGTTATGCGACAAATCGTTTCCTGTCCTTGTTGTTGCCAATCAAACTCTGCATATTCTTTAGGAATGCCCCACAAGTGCTGACCATGCACAATAGATTCATGGGTAGAGACATAAATTTTCGGAATAGTCGAAAGACGCCGTCTGCTAATTAAAGGATGATCCATAATCAGCAATTCATCATAAGGACCCACAGGAGAATGATGATAGCGCACCAATAGAACCTGAACGACACGGCCGAGTGGAGATGGCGCAATCTGAAAACTCTGAAATTCACGAATAAAATGAGGGGTAATCCAGTAATTCAGAATAAAACCCTTCCCCTGCAAATGCCAAGGCTGAAATTGATGGACGCTTTTCTCCTGTAGTAATGCATGGCTCATTATTATTCTCTTGTCTTTAGTCGGCAGGTCACTGCATTATTAGTCATGAAAGATTAATATGTTGTGAATCCCAACCTTTCTTTATCAGTAGATGAGTTAAAAAATGTTAAAAAAATCATTATCTGCTATCGCGTTGATCGCATTTAGCTTCCCAAGTTTTGCTGCCAACACCCTGATCGAGATGAAGACCTCATTCGGTAATATCGAAATTGAACTCTTTAATGACAAAGCACCGATTACGGTGAAAAACTTTGAAGAATATGTCAAAAGCAACTTCTATACAGGAACCATCTTCCATCGGGTCATTCCAGGCTTCATGATTCAGGGCGGAGGCTTTGATCTCAACATGCAGGAAAAAGCCAATAATAAAGCTTCAATCAAGAATGAATCAGATAATGGTTTGCAAAACAAACGTGGCACTTTGGCTATGGCACGTACTAATGATCCTAATTCGGCTAAAGCGCAGTTCTTTATTAACCTGGTAGATAACAGTTTTCTGGACCGTTCACCAAGAAATGCCGGATATGCAGTGTTTGGCCGGGTTACTAAAGGTATGGAAGTAGTCGATAAGATCGCTCAAGTGCCTACTCAGAACTATGGTATGCATCAGGACGTTCCGAAAACAGCTGTAAAAATCAACAGTGTGACCATTAAAACACCAATCGTGAAAAAGTAAGTGAAAAATAAAACATAAATGTTTTGTTAGTATTTTATTTGGAATATTATGAACTTATGTAACAATTAGTAGAAAAATGAACCAATTTGGTGCATAAAAATGAAACAGTCATGATTGGTGTGCGTTAAAAGCACTTGCTTGTGTAAGAAATTGCCCTATAATGAGCTCATGCCGACGAGATAGACGGAAACGAACGAAGCGGATTGCTGAGTTGTTAAGTTTATCGAAGTCCAGCTTCTGGCATTGACGAGATGTTAGAAAGATCATTAAGAGATTATGAGGTACAACTTGTGTGGATTTTTAGTGGTTGATTGATCGAAATTATTTTCATTGATT
>NZ_DJBE01000034.1:0-9718 GCF_002429925.1 Acinetobacter sp. UBA5984 | reverse complement strand
GTTGTGCGGTAGATTTTGTGTGCAGGCTTCTTCATTTGAAAATTATATCGCTGAAAAAGCCTTTACAGATAGGTTTGTGCAACAAAGCCCAGATAAAATAATGATAAATAAAAAATTTAAAAAAAGAGTTCTTAAAATATTTTTTCCTTAATTATTTTGATCACAATAAAGCCCTCAAAAATGAGGGCTTTATTTGATACTTAAATATAATAACTGGTTTTGGTCATTAACTTGGAAATGCCGGTCATGGCAATCTTGACGGGAAGCGGTAAATCTACGCCGCCCGCAGCCAAAGCTGTATCACGGTGATGCAGTTCATCTTCATTCATCTGTTCTAGAATGCGACGTGAGCGTTCATCCTGTGCTGGCAGCTGATTAATATGATGCTGTAAATGCATACTCACTTGGCGTTCGGTTTCTGCAACAAATCCAAGACTGTATCTGTCACCCGCAATGCCGGCAATTGCACCCATCCCAAAGGAAAGGCCGTACCAGACCGGATTGAGTAAACTGGTATGGCTATCCAGTTCTTGTAAGCGGTCTTCACACCAGGCCAGATGATCTTGCTCCTCAATTGCCGCCTGTTCCATTTCCCGACGTACATTTGGTAATTTCGCGGTTAATGCCTGTCCATGATAAAGCGCCTGTGCACAAACCTCACCACTATGATTCACACGCATTAAACCAGCCACATGACGGGCATCACTCACGGTAAGCTGGGTTTCAACCGGTTTGGCTGGATTTTCCCGTTGTGAGGAAGTCGTTCCTGGAACAAGACTGCGTAATGCCTGGTCAAAAGAATGAATAAGCTTATCGACACCTGTATATTGACGCATGAATTAATCCTCCAAAGGGGCTTTTGCGGTTTTGATCATCGGTTTCAATCTATAAAGCAGCCATAAAGTAAACAGGCCACTCAACACTGCAGTAATACAGAAAAGTATTTTAAGATCAAACTCTAGAACGCTTAAAATAATAATCGAGAATATAGCAGAAGATACCATGAAAACGGCATTCAGGATGTTATTTGCTGCAACTACACGTGCACGATGTGAGCGGGGAGAATGCGCTTGCATCATGGCATACAGCGGCACGATATAAAAACCGCCACTGATGCCCAGTAAAGTTACCGCCAGCATCACATGATAATAGCTCCAGCCTTGCTGGAATACATCTGCCAAGCCGAGTAACGTACCGGTACGTTCCGGAACAAAGGCAAGACTTGCTGCTAGATATAAGGCAAAAACCACGAGACCAATAGCACCAATCGGTACCATTTTAATATTGACCTCAGTACCGCCTAATCTGCGGCATAAATAAGAACCTAAACCGATCCCGACAGAGAAAAAGGTCAGTAGCAAACTGGCGACATTTTCAGAAGCATGTAGGTTTTGTAAGGTAAGCTGTGGAATCTGAGTAAGATAGGTTGCCCCATAAAACCAGTACCAGGAGTTACCCAGCAGAATTAAAAAAACCAGCGGTAAACTTTTGGCATATTTAATGGTCTGAAAGCTGGTCCGGAAAAAATTCCAGTCAATGTTGATTTCAGGCGCTGGAATGCTCTGCTTCAGAATATAACGACTGGAGAGATAGCCAATCACGGCGATACTTAACACCGTCAGGCTGATCCAGATCAGATTGCCTGTAGAAGCAGCAATGACTGCACCACCCAGAATCATACCGAATAAAATTGCTAATGAAGTGCCTGACTGGAACAGCGCGTTACCTGACATCAGTTCATCTGGTTTTAATACTTCAGGCAAAATGGCATATTTAATCGGGCCGAAAAAAGTGGATTGAGTGCCCATTAAAAACAGGGCGAACAATAGCATCCATAAATGACCGAGCAGGAAGCCAATGGTGCCCAGAATCATGATCACAATTTCAAAAATCTTTAAATAGCGAATCAGCTGGGAACGTTCATATTTATCTGCAATCTGGCCTGCCGTCGCAGAGAAAATAAAATAAGGCAAAATGAACAATAGTGCAGCAAGGTTATTTAAGGTGCTAATACTGGCTGATTGTTGCTGAATCCAGCCATAGGTAATCACCAATAATAATGCCTGTTTAAAAACATTATCATTCAGTGCACCAAAAAACTGGGTTAGGAACATGGGTAAAAAGCGGCGGCTCGCTAACAAATGTTCATTGTTGTTCATATAAGACGTGCTACATTAAGATTTATTAAGAAATGTGAGATATACGTAAACATTGAGAAAAATCATGTAAGATACTTTCGTCCATGTAAAGGCAAAACCCAATAATTTAAGTTCTTTAGCTTATCTTTTTCGGTCAAATAATCAATTAAAGAATGTATTCGTTTAGAGTTTGCTATGCCCGCAAAGAGAAAATTTAAACAAACGATGCTAAATCGTAGTATGGGGTCTCTCGTACCGTATCATGGCCGAGCCAGGCTATGTATGAGTATATTTTTCATGATGTTATCGCATCAGGGCATGGCACAAACCGAGCAGACGGAAACTCCGGTAGCACTATCTCAGGCAGAAATGATCGAAGAGTTATCCCAGGAAGCCGTACGACAAGGGGTAGCTACGACCGAAGCTGAAGCAACAGAAAAAGTTGAAGAAGCTTTAGAACTTGAAACTTCGACTGTAGATAGTATGCAAATGCTGAAAGAACAGCAGACTATGGGAACGTCTCTGGGTGAATTTCAGCCAATTGAGTTTGATGATTTAGAAAGTCTGCCGGTGCAAACGATTGACCAGAGTATGGCCAATGAGATTTATCAGGTTGCGGAAGAAGCGAAACGCGAGGCGCAAGCCTATCGCCAGACCGCGCAAACTGAAACAGTAGTCAATGATATGAGTCAGCAGGAACTAGTTGAAATCAATCAGGCACCTGTGAATGTTGATCAGCTTATGCAGTCCATTCAGGCCGATAGCCAGATTATTGTCCAAAGAAATGAGTCGGGTGCGACCTTATCCGAGTTGCCTGCACCAACGACGCCTGAAAATGATAAACGCCCTAATATTTTCAAGCGACTGTTTTATAAAATACGTCCACCTCGCCAGATTATGACCGCCAGTTTGCCTCGGATCAGTGCAGATGTGGTCATTGTGAATGGAAATGGCACTGCACAAAGCAATGGCGGATTGAATCGTAAAGCTCAGTCAGAAGGTTATACGAATCTCAGAAATAATGTAAAAGCTAAACTTTCTAGCTTTACCCAGGAATCCTTTGAAGATTTTTCATCTGCATTACCGCAACTCCGTAATCTGTCCAATCAGGCTGCCCAAGCTGTAGGTTATTACAATGCCCAGTTCAGATTTGAAAAATTATCAGATAGCCGGGTCAGAGTTTATGTAACCCCGAATGAGCCGGTCATTATCAATACCCATAATATTGAGTTTAGTGGGCCAGGTGGTGAACAGCCGCAGTTCCAGGTTATTAGTCTTCTACCTGAACAGGAAGAAGGTGATATCTTTAACCATGGGGATTATGAAAAAAACAAGGACCGGATTAATACCGCAGCCAGCAACAATGGTTATTTTGATGCTTACTGGCGCTTGCATGATGTGCGCATTGCCCAACCCGAAAATACAGCCGATGTGAATCTGCGCTTTGAAACAGGTGAGCGTTATAAACTGGGTAATGTAGAGTTCAGGATGAGTGATCCTGAAAAAGAAATTCCACTGAATCGTGATGTACTGGAAAGTCTGGTCACCTGGGAAGATGGTGCTGACTACACCTTCTGGCGTGTGAATAGCTTGGCCAACAACCTGACGAACTCACGTTATTTTAACTATACGCTGGTGGATACAATTCGTCCTGATCCTATTGATCGAGAGCTGGAACTGGCACCGGATATTCAGAGTCTGATAGAAGAACAGAAGTTTTCAGAAGATGAAATAGGTGTGGCCAAGAAAGCTGCACCGGCATCCAATCAGGAAGTTACACAGGATGTGGTGGATGAAGATCAGTTCGCCGGTAGTCGTGATGCAGAAAATCCAAACTTAAGAACTTTGCGGGTTCAGCAGCAGACCAAAGAAGACGAAGAAGAACGTTTAAAGGCTCAGGCTCGTGAAGAGAAAAAAATTCCGGTGATTGTGACACTGAATGCAGACCGTCTTAACAGTGCCGAAGTCGGTCTGGGTTATGGTACGGATACCGGAACACGCTTACGTGGACAATATCGCCGTGCGATCGTAAACAAACGTGGTCACTCATTTGATGCCAACCTTGAATTGTCACAAATCCGTCAGTCAATTGATGGCCGTTATAATATTCCATACAACCATCCACTTAATGACTATATCAGTATCGTGGGTGGTTATGAACGTGAAGAACGTGATGGTGTGGCCCAAGGTGATGGCCTGTTAATTGAATCCGCGGTACTTGGTGCTGACCGGATTATTAAAAATCCGCGTGCTAATTGGCAACAAACTTACGGTCTACGTTACCGTCTGGATCGTCTGACGCAGGATGGTTCGGTTGATTTTAGCCAGATTCCGGAAGCATTCAGATTCAATACTGAAGATGAACAGCAGTCTTTACTGGTGGGTTATGAAGTTTCCCGTACTGATAGTGATCGCCGCGTGAACCCGACCAAGGGCTTTAAGCAAACCTATAAAGTCGAATTGGGCAGTGAAGCTCTATTGTCTGATGCCGATATGGCGATTGTGAATGCAGGCTGGCGTTTTATCTATTCACTGGGTGAAAATGCCGATCATCAGTTTGTTGGACGCGCGGATCTGGGTTATATCTTTACTGAAGATTTTGCCAAAGTACCTTATAACCTGCGCTATTTTAGTGGCGGTGATCAAAGTATCCGTGGTTTTGACTATAAGAGTCTTTCTCCAGAAATTGAAGGCTTTAAAGTGGGCGGACAGGCTTTGGGTGTGGCTTCACTGGAGTATAATTATCAGTTCAGGGAGGGCTGGCGCGCTGCAGTATTTGCGGATGCCGGAAATGCCTATAATGAGGATTTTAGTAATCCGACAGAATATGGTGCGGGGTTGGGGATTCGTTGGGCTTCACCGATTGGCCCAATTCGTTTAGATGTGGCGACCGGACTGTCGGATGACAATTATCCGATTCGTTTGCACTTCTTTATTGGCTCGCAGTTATAAAACATTTATTAATTAAAAAATAGTTATTTGGGTAGATCATGGTCGAAAACCAACCACAGCCAGAACAAGAGCAACAACCTGAAGTTGTGCCGAAAAAGCGCCGTATATTTAGAAGTATTCTATTGTCGGCCCTTTTTTCTCTTATTTTTCTGCTGTCTGTACTGGCGATCCTGTTTTCTACCGATAAAGGCAGTAAATTCCTGCTCGATCAGGTGATGCAGCGCCAGGAAATCATTCATTATGAATATGAAGGTGGGAACCTGTGGCGCGGGATTATCCTGAAAAATGTTCTGGTTACCCTGAAACCGGTCGATGTCAAAATTGACCGTGCTGATGTCAAGCTGGGTTGGCGGGCGATTATCAAAAAAGAAATTCATCTGACTGAAGCAGATGTACTGAATTTACAGATTATTAATAAAAATCCGCCAAGTGATGAGCCATTCAAGTTCAATGCAATTCGTTTACCGTTTGTATTGCGGGTTGATCATTTACTTCTCGATCACTTGGTGATTAAGACTCAGACCAATGCAGTTGATTTTTATAATATTGAACTGAATGAAGCATTATGGTCAGGTACCGAGCTGAATTTCGAAGATTCCCGCATGGACATGGGCTATCTGTCGGTACGTGAAGCTACTGGGAAAATGCAGTTTGAAGGTAAATATCCACTAGATGCACGCGGTATTCTAAATCTGCCTTCACTCAGAGAAAGCTTGAATATTCATGATATTCAAGTACGTGCTAGAGGCACACTGGATACCATTCAGGCCGGGGTCGCGACCAACACGCCAGATTTGCTGACAGGCTGGGCAGTTCTGCACCCGATGCGTCCTAATGTACCCATGCGTGGTGAACTCCAGTTCAAGCAATATCACTGGCCAATCCTGACAGAGCAAAAACTGTTTACGAAAGATGGTGTGGCTGAGTTTAATGGGAATACCAAGCGCCTGGATCTGAATGTCCGCACTGATATTGAAGGTGAAAATATCCCGGATGGGCAATATACCGCAGTGATGTACACCGATCTGGTCAATCAGCTCAATATTACTGATCTAAATGGTCAGCTGATGAAAGGTTCGGTAAGCCTGGCAGGTACTGTAGGCTGGGCTGATCAGGTGGATTGGGATCTGACAGGTCGCATGAATGGGATTGATCCGAAACATCAGCGAATTCCACAGGTGGTGCAGGACTTTCTGCCACCAAGTCTGGACGGTAATATTGCCTCTACCGGTAATCTGGAAAATGGCCTACATTTAACAGGACTGGTGGATTTTGACCGCTATGAAACCTGGAATATCAAGCTGGATCAGAAGCCGGTTAAAGACAATAAAGCTCAACCGATGTTACTGGATGTAGCCTGGAAAAATATTGACCGTGCTGTGCCTTATATCGGCTGGTTAAAAAGTGAATCAGGAGATGTCGATCTGGTACTGGTCGAAGGCCAGCAAAATATCCATGTCGCTACCCAGGTTGCTCAGCATGAAGAAGGACTGTTACCTACAGGAATGTATCAGGCACAACTAAACCTGAAAAATAATATTCTGAATGTTCCAAGTTTTAAATATAGTGGAAATGGACAGGCCGGCAGTCTAACAGGTAATGCACGGGTTGAACTGCCAGAAGAAAAACGTCAGCTCAAATGGTCCGCAGTATTAAATGCCCAGAACCTGAATACTCAAACTCTGGCTGCAGCTTCACCAATTGACCGCTTGAATGGTCGGGTAAAAGCCAGTGGTTATGCACGCCCGAATCAGCAAATTATTAATCTTAGCGGTGTAGATCTGACCGGACGACTGGCTGCGCAAAATGAAACCGTTCATCTGACAGGTAATAGTAATATTGCCTTGTTGTTCCATGATGAAAAAGTAGGTGGCGGATTCAAAAGTTATGCGGTCAATTATGATGGTGCATTAAGTGCCAGCCAGATTAAGGCCAGTCAGGGATTGTTGAAACTGCGCTTGTCAGGTACGCCTGATATGCTCAATATCAAGGAACTGCGTCATGATGGAGTCGCTGGAAAAATTAATGCCAATGGTCAGGTGAACTTGGCAAATGGTATTGGCTGGAATGTAAATGCCTCTCTGGTGCGTTTCAAACCTCAGTATTTTAATGCCAAGCTTAAAGGTGAATTGTCTGGCAATCTGCAAACCCAAGGTGTCTGGTCGGATGCAGTGAAGCGTGTCCAGATTCAACGCTTAAATCTGGCCGGTATATTGAATAATAAACCGGTACGCGGTAAGGGTAATCTGGCTGTATTGATTGACTCCAAGCAGCGTGGTTTTGTACCGCAGCAGTTTGAAGCCAATAACCTGTTCCTGTCTTATGCCAGCAACCAGATACAGGCCACAGGTAATGCACAAAATCTGCAACTTAAAGTGAATGCGCCGGCATTATATGAGCTTTATCCGGGATTAAGAGGCCGGGTACAAGGCTATATTAATATGCAGGCACAACCGCGTTTACAAGCGACTGCGAATCTGGCAGTGGACAATTTTGCCTTCAAGAACCTGTTTAGCGTAGACAAGATTCGGGTACGTGGCCAGTTACCGACTTCACAAACCACACCGACTTTATTGACTGCGACCATGGATCAGTTGCGTAGTGGCAATAGACAGATTGTACGCGGTGAAGTGTCACTTGCTGGAACGCGCGCCGCGCATGTGCTACAAGTTCAGGCTGAAAATAAGCTGTCTAAATTCTTTGTTCAGCTCGCAGGTGGTTTTAATGCACAAAATAACTGGTTAGGCCAGATCCAGCGCGGTGATTTCGACTCACTGCGTACTCATCTGGTGCAGCGTCAAAATGCAGCTGTAATTTATAACACTGCACAGTCGGATCTGTTTGTTGGCGCTCATTGCTGGATGAGTCAGCAAAGTCAACTTTGCTTTGACCAGCCAATTCGAGTCAATAAAACTCGAGGTAGTGCTTCATTTATTACCCGTAACCTGGATTTGGCTGACTTTAGTGCCTTCCTGCCAGAAGGCATAGCATTAACCGGTAAAGTGAATGGTTATGCCAAGGCAGCTTGGGCACAAGGTGCTAAACCGAAAATTGATGCTCGTCTGGTAACCCGCAATGGGGTGATCGGCTTATCTTCTGATGATCCGGAATATTTAGGCTCGACTTTAAAATATGATGAAGTGGGGCTAGTCGCAAAAAGCGTGGCCGCTGGATTACAGATTCGTCTGGATGTGAAAACGCCGGATATTGGTACAGGCTATGCCAATGTAATTATTGATCCATATCGTGACAATAAACCAATGCGTGGCGAGATTGCCTTTAACCAGGTTCAGCTGAAGGTCTTTAAGCCATTCATTCAGGATGTGCGTAATCTGGATGGTACCCTGTCGTATGCAGGTAAAATTAGCGGAACGTTAACCGATCCATTACTTGAAGGTGAAATTCGGGTTAAGGACGGGGCGATCAGCATGATTTCATTACCAGTCAATCTAACCAATGTGCAGCTCTATTCATCAGTCCGTCAAAATACCGCGACTATTAATGGTGCATTTAATAGTGGTCGTGGTGCTGGTAAATTAACTGGTTCTGTAGACTGGAAAGGTGATCCTCGCGTACAGCTTAAACTTCAGGGCGAAAATCTGCTGATTCGCCAGGCACCGCTGATTACTGCGGTGGTTACGCCTGATCTGACCCTGGATATGTATCCGTTCAATAAAAAATTGAGCTTGAGTGGTAAGGTCGATGTTCCTCGTGCATTGATTTCTATGCCTGAAGCGTCTGAACCTGTTGTGGGCTTGTCTTCTGACGTACGCGTAGTACGTGAGGGAGATGACCAGCTCGCCATTCTGAAAGCGGCACGTCCATGGGATATTCGCGCAGATGTTGCAGTGTCGTTAGGAAATCAGGTGATCTTCCAGGGCTTTGACAGCCGTATTCCACTCTTAGGTCGTGTCAATCTGACACAACGTGGTCTGGAATCTGCGATGCGTGCCAATGGTGCGATCGGGGTATCACAACGGGTGAAAATTGAAGCTTATGGACAAAGTCTGGATCTGAACCGTGCAATTGCACGTTTCAATGGCCCGTTGTCGAATCCAACCCTGGATATTGATGCCAATAAATCCATTCAAGGTAGCACGGTGGGTGTACGTGTCACTGGTACAGCCTCAAGTCCTGCCATTCAAATTTATAATGATGCTGGCCTGTCTGAACAAGAAGCGTTGAATGCTCTGATTACTGGTCGTATTAATGAAGGGGCTTCAGGCTTGAGTCAGGCAGAAGGTTTCAGATCTGATGTAAATAACACCATTGCAGCCGCAGGGATCAGTCTGGGCTTAGGCGGTACGCGTGCCTTGACCAACCAGATTGGCCGCAGCTTTGGCTTGAGCGGTCTGGCACTGGATGCACAGGGAACCGGGGATGATACTCAGGTGTCTGTAACCGGTTATATTACGCCAGACTTATATATCCGTTATGGGGTTGGCGTATTTACCCCAGTAAACAAGTTGACTTTACGTTATCAAATGAATCAGCGTTTATATCTGGAAGCCAGTCAGTCTTTAGAACGTGCAATTGACTTATTCTATAACTGGCGGTTCTAAGCTAATAAAAAGCCCTCTAAATGAGGGCTTTTTTATAGGCAAGAGTGTCCCGTCCTGAAATAAGTT
>NZ_DJBE01000032.1:0-58756 GCF_002429925.1 Acinetobacter sp. UBA5984 | reverse complement strand
TTATGAACAGTAAATGTCAACAAACCCTAAGCTTTGGTTTAGGAAAGACAGATTTGGAGGATGAATAAATGAACCCTGCAACTTGGGCATATCTTTTGTTGGGTTTGGCTATAATTGCCGAAGTCACTGGCTCTACATTTCTGGTGAAATCTGAAGGCTTTACCCGTTTGTGGCCTTCTTTAGCGGTGGTCGTTTTATTTTGTATCGCCTTTTATTTGCTGTCTCAGGTGATCAAGGTGATTCCTTTAGGCATTGCTTATGCGATCTGGGCCGGAGTCGGGATCATTCTCACGGCCATTGTCGGTTATATTGTATTTAAGCAGGCGTTGGATCTTCCTGCTTTTATTGGTATTGCCCTGATTATTTCCGGTGTGGTGGTCATTAATCTGTTTTCTCAAGCAGCGGGGCATTAAAACCGATAGCTATAAGTTATCTCTATTTTCATGAATTTAAGCCAGCTGAGGTTTAAGCTTAAATAGTAAATAAACCATCAAGCCAAGCAGTAGGCCCCAGAAAGCAGAACCAATGCCGAAAAACTGGATATTGGATGCACTGAACAGAAAGGTCATCAGTGCGGCTTCCCGGTCATGAGTGTCCTGAAAAGCCACTGCAATGTTGTGGCTAATGGTGCCAAACAGGGCAATGCCGGCCAGAACCGTAATGAGAATACCCGGAAAAGCCATCAATAAGCTGGTCAGGGTCGCAGCGAAGAAACCCATCAGAATATAAAACAGACCACAGCTCATACCTGCGATATAACGCTTAGCTGGATCAGGATGTGCCTGTGCATCCAGACTGACTGCTGCACTAATTGCAGCAAGATTAACACTGAAACAGCCAAAGGGAGCGAGTAGTGCCTGAGTGAGGCCCGTCCAGCCTAAAATCGAATTTACCTTGGGTGGATAGTCATAACTTTTAATTACAGCCAGGCCTGGTAAATATTGCGATGCCAGATTAATCACCATCAGCGGAAGAGCCAGTCCTAAAATAGCTTGCAGGCTAAATTCTGGTGTGGTCCATACAGGCTGGGCGATGCTCCAGTTCAAATGTGGAAGCGTAAAATCGATAAAGAACGGACAGAGCGTAATTGCCATTAAGACGGTAATGACAATGCTATAACGGGTACTGAGCTTTTTGGAAATGAGATAGATGGCCAGTACTGTAAGCACAAAGCCCCAAGATTGTTGCAGGCTGCCAAATACCGAAATACCAAATTTCAGCAAGACACCAGCCAGCATGGCGCTGGTCAGACTTTGCGGAATAAACTGAAAAATCCGGTCAAATATTCCGAAAAATCCCAGACAGGCAATCAGGATGCCACAAATCAGAAAAGCGCCAATCGCTTCGGCCAGACTGTAATGGCCTGCGGAGGCAATAATTAATGCCAGACCGGCTGTCGACCAGGCGGTGGAAATCGGATAACGATATTTCCAGGAAAGCAGCAAGCCGGAAACTCCAATACCTATACCGAGTGCCCATAACCAGGAACTGATTTGCGCTGCATTTGCACCCAGGCTTTGCGCTGCTTCAATGACCAGTACGGCGGATACGCTGATCCCAATCATGCAGGTAATAAAACCCGCCATGATGGCAGGAAAGGAGAGATCTTGTAAAAGTTTATGCATCATCCATGACACTATTTTTAAATGCGTTTAAATCATACGCTTTTCATATATAAACACAATGTTTTTAACAATTTTAGAAAGAGCTGCTCTTGCCAGAAAGCTACTAATTTTTAGAAGGTTGAAGTCGCCAGTTTGATTCCGAACCCGCAGAATAGAATTCCTACTGAAGCAACTCCGCCAGCGGTCAATTTATAATTCTGGTTGAAATAGCTCGCGAGTTTGACCCCGGAAAAGATCAGGATTGAAAGGTAGGTCATGCTGATCAGTTGCAGGATTAAAGCCAAGAGTGCAAAAGTCAGTGCCGGATAAGGGTAAACAGGATCGACAAACTGCACAAAAAAAGACAAGTAAAATAGAATTGCTAGGATTTATAACACTGATCGTCAATGCTGTGCGAAAGGGCTGAATCGACTCGACAGTTTCAGAAGTAGCCTTTTTAATCTGAACACGTTGTGACGACTGTTTCGGAAAAAAAGTCTGATAGGCGGCAATAATCAGTTTGATCCCAAGATAACTGAGATAGACAGCACCAATAATTTTCAGGGCAATAAATAGCACGGGAAATGCATGAAGTAGAGAGGCTGCGCCTAACGCCGTACATAGAATCAGAATCAGGTCACCGGTATAAACCCCTAAGGCGCCCATATAACCGGTCTTGACACCAAAGCGGGAGGCAATCGACATGACATAGAGGGAATTCGGCCCTGGCAGTAACACAATTAACGTTGTCCCAATGATAAAGGTCGTTAGATCTGTGATACCAAACACGAAGAACTCGCAAAAATGAAAAAAGCCGATGCGGCATTATAGCAACATCGGCCTGCAGAAATTCTATAAATTCGCTGTGAAATTAGGTGGTGCTCAAAAAACTTTCCTTTAATAAAGCCGCCAGTTGCTCACGGGCTTTGATAAAGCCATCGATACCACCTTGCAGTAGTTCACTGGCCATCTGGTCCTGTTTCAGTTGTGCATCAAAATCGGCATGACTGATTGGACTCAGTTCACCTTGAGATTGAATATCTTTGGCTGAAAGTTGAGCCTGTACTTCACGCTGATCATTTTCCAGTTGTTCCAGCAAGTTTGGTGCGACAGTGAGCAGATCACAACCGCTGAGGCCCAGAACCTGCTCAATACTACGGAAGCTTGCACCCATGATTTCAGTTTTAATCCCATGCGTTTTATAGAACTCATAAATGCGCTTCACTGAGAGTACGCCCGGATCTTTTTCGATCGGATACGACTCAACACCTTCCGCTTTTTTGTACCAGTCTAGAATGCGGCCGACAAAAGGTGAGATTAAAGTCACTTTGGCATCAGCGCAGGCATGGGCCTGATGCTGGCCAAACAATAAGGTCAGGTTGGTATGGAGACCTTCTTCTTCCAATGCTTTTGCTGCCTGAATGCCTTCCCAAGTCGATGCGATCTTAATCAGGATGCGGTCAGAATTAATCCCATATTGATCATACAGCGCGAGTAATTCTTTAGCCTTGGCGATGGTCGCTTCAGTATCAAAAGACAGGGAGGCATCCACCTCAGTCGAAACACGACCTTCAATCAGTTTTAAAATTTCAACACCGAATTTGACGGTCAAAATATCAATGGTGCGTTCTATCAGAGCATTATTAACATAGCCTTCTTGCTGGGCTTGTTGAAAAGCAGCTTCAATCAATGCCTGATTTTCAGGCTGTTTCGCTGCAGCAGTAATCAGAGATGGATTTGTGGTTGCATCCAGAGGGCGAAATTTCTCAATTGCGCTTAAATCACTGCTATCTGCCACAATAGTCGTCAAGTTTTTTAATTGGTTTAATGCAGTTAATGTCATTACGATCTAGTTCTATGGTTATTACTTATGCATTCTTATATATCATAAATCATCCTCTTACCAAGTAGACTGTCGTTGAATTTCTGTGATTAATGGTCGGTTTTTCGCTGCTGACGCAAGTGATTAATCAAAAAATGAGCAGCTGTACCCAGTCGAGTTTCCCGACTCCAGACCAGATCGACAAAATATTCAAATTTTGGGGTGAAATCGAGCAGCTGCAAGATCTGTAGTTGCTCCTGCAAGTGTGGCTGTTCATTGATCATTTCCAGAGGAAGTACCCCCCAGCCTAAACCTTGCAGGATCATGTTACAGGCAGATTGATGATTGTCAGTGCGCCAGTAATTTCGGGAAAAGAGCAGTTCTGGCTTAATGCTACGATCACGACTGGCAACAACAATCTGTCGACTTTGTAAAATCTGCTCATAACTGACCTGTTGAAATTGACTTAATGGATGCTGTTTGGCCGCAACGGCGACCAGTACCTCACGCTTTAATTCTATAAACTGTTCACGGGTTTCCAACTGTTCTCGTTCAAACATCAGCGCTAACTGCGCTGAACCTTCAAACAGCATGCGATGAGCATCCTCTTGGGGTGCGCTAAATACATTAACTTGCAGCGCTGGAAATTCCCGTTCCAGCAAAACGATATAATCGGTCCAGCGGGTATGGAGTAATTCAGACACCACCACAATATTTAATTCAGATTCCAGGCCTGAACTGAGCGCAAGCGCATGTTGCTTCCATTGATTGATTTCAACCAAAAGCTGTTCAGTTTTTTCATATAGCACTTTCGC
Organism: Acinetobacter sp. UBA5984; assembly: GCF_002429925.1. Taxonomy (NCBI): domain Bacteria; kingdom Pseudomonadati; phylum Pseudomonadota; class Gammaproteobacteria; order Moraxellales; family Moraxellaceae; genus Acinetobacter; species Acinetobacter sp. UBA5984. The sequence goes on along the minus strand of NZ_DJBE01000032.1, from coordinate 54,515 downwards.
CTGCGCGGTGGGTTTCGGTTCACGGCCAATGCGTTCAAATAGCACCAGATTAAGATCAATTTCCAGATTGGCAATGGACATGCTCACTGCAGAAGGAACTTTACCAAGTTTACGTGCAGCAGCAGAGAAGGAGCCGGTTTCCATGACCAGTTTAAACATCAGCAGCTGTTCTTGATTAGTATTCATGAATTCTATCTTTCATTTTTATTGATAGATTCTAACTCGAATAATCAAATTTAAAGAAATAAAATTCTTTTATCTCCTGACTTGATGAACTGAAATGTTAATTTCGAAAAGAAGACTGATTCATGCCACCTTATATGAAGGTATTTTATTGGTGGTGATTGCCATTTTACTGAGTACGCTCATGCATATGCCGCTTGAGGTCACAGGCGCTCTCGGAATTGCGATGGCTGTGACTTCAATGTTCTGGAATATGTTGTTTAATCATTATTTTGAAAAGTTTGAAGCCAAACATCGTTTGAAAAGAACCATCAAAGTGCGGATTGCTCATGCGATTGGATTTGAGGGTGGTTTGATGCTGGCGACGATTCCGATGGTGGCTTATGCATTACAGATCAGTCTGGCGCAGGCTTTTCTTTTGGATCTGGCGATGACATTATGTATTCTGGTGTATACTTTTATTTTCCAGTGGTGCTATGACCAGCTTGAGGCCAAAATGGGTCTGGAACCAGACTACCGAAAAGCTTAACTTGAGTCTTTACTAGAGTAATCTTCAGTGCTCTATTAAAATTACTGCAATAAAAAACCGCTCTTTATGAGCGGTTTTTTATATGAGGCTTGGATTATTTTTCAATAATTGCTGTTACGCCTTGACCACCAGCTGCACAGATCGAAACAAGCACACGACCTGAACCTTTCTGGTTAATCAGTTTTGCCGCAGTCGCGATAATACGACCGCCAGTCGCTGCAAATGGGTGACCTGCAGCAAGAGAAGAACCTTTTACGTTCAGTTTGGCACGGTCAATTGAACCTAGTGGAGCATCCAGACCTAAACGCTCTTTACAGAATTTTGGATCTTCCCAAGCTTTCAATGTTGAAAGTACTTGCGATGCAAATGCTTCGTGAATTTCATAGTAGTCAAAATCTTGCAGTTTCAGACCAGCACGTTCCAGCATACGAGGGACTGCATAAGCAGGTGCCATCAACAGGCCTTCTTTCTTCTCTACAAAATCAACGGCAGCAGTTTCCTGGAAAGTCAGGTAAGCCAGTACTTCATGACCATTTGCTTTAGCCCATTCTTCAGAAGCCAGTAGCACACAAGAAGCACCATCGGTCAGTGGAGTAGAGTTACCCGCAGTCATGGTACGTGCATCACCTTTACCAAAAGCAGGTTTTAGTTTCGCCAGTTTTTCAACTGAAGAATCAGGACGCAAGTTGTTGTCACGTTCAAGACCCAGGAATGGAGTCACCAGGTCATCAAAGAAACCTTCTTCATAGGCTGCTGCCATTTTCTGGTGTGAAGAAGCGGCTAATTCATCTTGCGCTTCACGAGAAATACCCCATTCCAGTGTAGTAATTGCTTGATGGTCACCCATAGACAGGCCAGTACGTGGCTCACCATTTTTTGGTGCATCCATCAGGTCTTTCACATTGATTTTAGTCAGTGCTTTTAAACGGTCTTTCGCCGTTTTCGCAATATTCAGCTCAAGTAATGCTTTACGTAAGCCATCACCAAAAGCGATTGGTGCATCAGAAGTCGTATCTACACCACCTGCAATTCCCACTTCTATCTGACCTAGAGCAATCTTGTTTGCGACTAGGAATGCCGCTTGAAGGCCAGTACCACATGCTTGCTGGATGTCATAAGCAGGGGTTTCCGGTGCAAGAGCAGTATTCAGTACACATTCGCGAGTCATGTTGAAGTCGCGGCTATGTTTCAGTACAGCACCTGCAACCACTTCACCTAAGCGTTGACCTTGAAGATTAAAACGTTCAACCAGACCATTCAGGGCTGCTGTGAACATATCAGTATTGGATGCCGTAAAGTAAGCACCGTTAGAACGTGCAAATGGAATGCGGTTACCACCGATAATAGCAACGCGGCGAACTGTATTTTGGCTCATGTTTGGTTCCTGTTGAACAGAAGTCTGTGTTATAGATGTTGAATCTTGTTGGCTTGAAGTCGTTTTTTTGGTACGTGCAGATGTACTGCGTGTACGTGTGGTTTTAGCCGGACTTTTTTCTGCGGCATTGGCTGTATCAGGATTTTTAGTGCTACGCTTGCTACGCGTTGATGGTTTTGACACAGTTTCTGTCGCAGAGTTCTCGACTGCTGGATTATCTTGAGTTGTTTTGCTCATAAGGCTTTACCAGGCAAATAGATCGTCTTCTTGGTGGTTACATTAGCATAGAAGAAGATAGGCTGTATTGACTACAATGACATTACAGACTGCGCTTAGGTCAAGTCATCTGCCTGTTATCTCAAGTATGATTGGGCGGAATCTGGTAGATCTATTGAAATATAAGTGTCTGGCATCATACTGAAGTTTAAGGATAACTTTAGATCAACCAAAAATTAATTTGTATGAGAGATAATAAACATGACTGATCAGTACCAAACTTTCGCAAAATCTCCTATTGGTAAATTTGTCATTAAAAATTTGGGTCTGCCATCCCCAACTTCTTTAGACCGTTTTGAGTCTGCTACACCTGTAGTTAAAGGCGCGGTATTGTTTGGAGCAGCACCGGCAAGTACATTGACCGGTGCTATTGCTCAGGTTCTGGCAAATATTCATGCTAATAGCTATGCAGGTAACAATGCTGAACTGCAACAGGCTGCTGCATCAGCTGGACTGAATCTGGGTGCGTTTAATCCGGGCGATAAAGAATCAAAATTCAAAGTTGTCATTTTTGATGCTTCAGGAATCGAAAATTCAGAACAATTAAAATCACTTTATGATTTCTTTAACCCGATTGCACGTCAAATTCAAAGTTCTGGCCGTATCGTGATTGTGGGGACTACGCCTGAAACTGCTAAATCAGTCAGTCAGTCAATTGCTCAACGCGCACTGGAAGGTTTTGTAAAATCTGTGGGTAAAGAGTTTAAAAAGGGTATTGCAGCGAACCTGATCTATGTAGATGCCGGTGCTGAAGCAAATCTTGAGTCTGCTTTACGTTTTGCAGTTTCTCCACGTTCTGCCTATGTTTCTGGTCAGGTGATCCGTGTTTCACCTGCTGAAAAAGTGGATGTGGACTGGACTAAACCATTAGCAGGAAAAACCGCTGTAGTGACTGGTGCGAGCCGTGGTATTGGTGAAGCGATTGCTCATGTATTGGCACGTGATGGCGCACATGTCATCTGTCTGGATGTTCCACAGCAGCAAGCGGACCTTGACCGTGTAGCTGGTGAAATTGGGGGTTCAACTTTAGCCATCGATATTACTGCTGCAGATGCAGGCGAAAAAATCAAAGCAGCAGCAGCTGAGCAGGGTGGTCTGGACATTATTGTGCATAATGCTGGTATTACCCGTGACAAGACTTTGGCTAATATGAAACCTGAGCTATGGGATCTGGTGATTAACATCAACCTGTCTGCCATTGAACGTGTAAATGACTATTTAATCTCCAACGATGGTCTAAATGCTAATGGCCGTATTATCTGTGTATCCTCAATTTCAGGCATTGCAGGTAACCTGGGTCAAACCAACTATGCAGCGTCTAAAGCGGGTGTGATTGGTGTGGTAAAATTCACAGCACCAACCTTAAAAAATGGTATAACGATTAATGCTGTTGCACCGGGCTTTATCGAAACACAAATGACGGCTGCGATTCCATTTGCAATCCGTGAAGCAGGCCGCCGTATGAACTCAATGAGCCAAGGTGGTCTACCTGTAGATGTTGCAGAAACAATTGCCATGTTTGCTTCTACGGCTTCAACAGGTTTAAATGGCAACGTGGTTCGTGTCTGTGGTCAAAGCCTGTTAGGGGCTTAATAGATCCCTCCCGATCTCTCTTTATAAAAGAGAGGAGAAGTCCCCCTTTGATAAAGGGGGTTCAGGGGGATTAAAATTCTAAAGAGAAAATTCCAAGAACTCTCAAAACCTCTCTAGTGCTTCACTTTCATACAATGATTGAAGTATGCTCAGGAGAGGTCACTTTATAAAGATAATATTTCCAAAGGTTCAGTATGAATACGCGCCATTTTAGTCAACTTCCAAAACCTTATTTAGCCTATCCAAAAGTGATTCAAGGCTTGATTTTTAAAAAGCCGAAAGCTGAAAAAGTTCTACCGCAAGTTGAATATGTGGTGGATTCATTCAAGGTCGATCAGAAACATTTAAAAGCTTATAATGAAGTATGTGGCTTTAAAAATAATGGTTATATTCCAGCTATTTATTTGACCGTGCTGTCTCAAAGCCTGCAAATGCACATGATGACCTCGGAAGCATTTCCGTTCCCGATTTTAGGACTGGTACATATCCGTAATCAGGTCAAGCAATACCGTAAAGTCGGTGTAAATGAGACTTTAACCTTGTCATGCAAGTTTGGTGAATTACATCCACATGACAAAGGAGTTCAGTTTGATTTTATTACCACAGTCAAAGTAGGCAATGAAGTCGTCGTTGAGGCATTAACGACTTATCTTTCACGTCAAAAGACTGATGCTAAAGCTGCTGCAAAATCGGCAGAAAGTAAAGCGCCGGACTATAAGCTGAATACTGAATGGAAAATTTCAGAAAATACCGGCCGCCGTTATGCCATGACCTCAGGGGATTTTAACCTGATTCATATTCATGCTGTTACAGCGAAGGCTTTTGGTTTTAAACAGGCGATTGCACATGGTATGTGGAGCAAAGCCAAAGCACTGGCTAATCTATCCTTGCCGGATGCCTATGAAGCCGATGTCTGGTTCAAGTTGCCGATGTATTTACCCTCTAAAGTTGAGTTCCTGACTGCTCAAGCAGCGAATGATACAGATTTCCTGATCCGAAACAGCAAGAACCAGAAGCCGCATGTGACCGGCCATGTAAAAGCAATTTAAATCTGAATTAAAAGCCTAAACTCGATTTAGGCTTTTTCATTTTAAGGGATCAAAATTCTATGGATAGAATGATGCAGCCAATTAAAGATTATCTGTTTGCTGATCAGCATAATTATCAGGGCAATGTAGATGCGCGTTTTCGCGACCTTGCTCGTCAGTTTAGCCGCCTACAGGATGCACGTACTGAACAGGGTGGTGCAGCACTTGTCGTATATTTTCAGCGACAAAAAGTTGTCGATATTTATACCGGAAAGAAGTCTGCCACAGAAAACTGGCAGCCCGATACCATGTCACTATGCTATTCCACTGGCAAAGGTGTACTAGCAACCCTAGCGCATATTCTGGTCAGTAAAGGTTATCTGGACTATGACAGATCAGTTGCAGAATACTGGCCTGAATTTGCCCAGAAAGGTAAACGGTCGATTACTTTGGCACATATGCTGAGCCATCAAAGTGGCTTGTTTGATATCCGTAATATCATTGATGATGCCACTGAAATGGCTGACTGGTCACACATGCTGGAGCGGATCGCGGCAGCTGAACCACGTTTTCAGACCACGACAGATGCCGCTTATCAACCTTTGACTTTTGGATGGCAAGTGGGTGGAGTATTGGAAAAGGCAACCGGTAAATCATTAAACCAATTAATGCAGGAATATCTGGTTCAGCCTCTGCAATTAAATGGTGCCTATTTTAGTGTGCCGCTGGATGAACTGCCTCGAGTTGCACGACCGATCTTTAAAGCAAAGTCTGCATCTCAATCTTCTAAAGGCAAAAAAGTAGCCGCACGCAAACCCGGTTTAATAGAGCGCGCCCTGATCTGGAGTGGTCAGAGTCCACAAGATTTTCAAGATGGCATGATTCCTAAAGGCATGAAGAATTTTAACTTCTTTAGTGATGAAGGTTTACAGGCAATTATTCCTTCGGCTAATGGCGTCTTTACTGCAGAGAGTCTGGCAAAAATCTATGTGATGTTGGCCAATCACGGTGCCTGGCAAGGCCAGCAGTTGATTTCACCTCCAGTATTGCAGCGACTAAACCAGGTGCAATATACCCATCGTGATCGGGTGATGCCTGTACCCATGCACTGGCGTCTGGGTTATCACCGTATTTTGACCTTGGGTAAAGCCTCTACAGGTTTCGGTCATATGGGCTTTAACGGTTCTGGTGCCTGGTGCGATCCGGAACGCAGTTTAAGTTTTGCCTATACCCATAACTTCCCCACAGGTTCATTAACTGGAGATTACCGTCTTTGGGGGCTGACGCAGGAAACTTTGCGCTGTGCTGATGCGGTATTGACAGGAAGAAAAGGCTGGCGCTAACTGAATATCCTTGATTTGGGAGTTTAGTCAGTCATTTAAAATATGCTATTTTGTGGCAAATTCCAGCGCTGCGAAATGAAATCATGAAAAAAGTAATACTGATTCCCTTAGTGGCAACCGGTGCTTTATTCGGTTGTCAGGATCAATCCCAGTCAGCTAAAAATACTATTGTTGAAGCCAAGGCGCAGATTCCAGCATGGGCGGGAGAGTATCAGGGTACAACTCCTTGTATGGGCTGCTTGTCGCGTTGTGATGATTGCCCAGGTATGGCTGTCATGCTAACTCTGTATGAAGATCAGACTTATACTTTGCAGCGTGAAAGCCTGAGTGGTCATAATGGGGTGGAAACCTTTAGTGGTCCAATTCGTTTTCAGGATGATTCTTATCAGAAAATTGAGCTGGTGAATGTAGCAACTCGTAATTTACTGTATGTTGATCTGGAAGAGCATGTGCTGGAAATCCGTGAAGACAAAAGCGGTAAACGTTACCAGATGCAGAGTGATTTTATTTTAGGGCGATTCGCTTAAGCAGATTCAACTCAATTCTTTACCTTCGATCAGAAATTTTTATTTTTAAGATTGTATTCATCTACTCAAATAGATGGAAGATCAATAGATATTTTATCTTTCAAATATACAAAAACTATTCTGATATTTCACTCAGGCATAAAAATGGAGCAAACAGCTTCGAGATAGTTGATTTAAATCAGTTTGATAGGCCTATCTCTCCAGATCATAACTGATTAATTCATTCACTATTTTATAAAAAAACAGTATGCTTAGACCTGTAAAAAGGAGCATACATGTATCAAGTACTTGCGCGAAAATACCGTCCCCGCAATTTCAACGAATTGGTCGGTCAAAACCATGTTTCACGTGCTTTAACTAGTGCACTGGAGCGTGGCCGTTTGCACCATGCCTATTTGTTTACGGGAACGCGTGGTGTTGGTAAAACCACGATTGCACGTATTTTGGCGAAGTGCTTGAACTGTGAAACCGGTATTACATCAACTCCTTGTGAGGTATGTCCGACCTGTACCGCCGTCAATGAAGGCCGTTTTATTGACCTGATCGAGATCGATGCGGCATCACGTACCAAAGTCGAAGATACCCGTGAGCTGCTGGACAATGTCCCTTATGCGCCAACTCAGGGTCGTTTCAAGGTTTATCTGATCGATGAAGTACATATGCTGTCCACGCATTCTTTCAATGCTCTATTAAAGACACTGGAAGAACCACCGGAGCATGTCAAATTCCTGTTCGCTACCACAGATCCACAAAAGCTGCCGATTACCGTTATTTCTCGCTGCCTGCAATTTACTTTGCGTCCATTGGCTGTTGATGAAATTACCGAACATCTGGGCAATATCCTGACGAAAGAAAGCATTCAGGCTGATCAGGATGCGATCTGGCAGATTGCTGAATCTGCTCAGGGCTCGCTTCGTGATGCCTTATCCTTAACCGATCAGGCGATTGCCTATGGTCAGGGGGCGATCCAGCATCAGGATGTCAAAGACATGCTGGGCTTGATCGACCGAACAATTATTTATGATCTGATTCTGGCGATTCATCAAAACCAGAAAGCACGTGTCAGCGAATTGTTATTGCAGTTCCGTCAGCAGGCGCTGGATGTATCACTGGTTTTAGATCAGCTGATTTCTACCTTGCATGAACTGGCTTTATTACAATATCTGCCAGATTTAAGCCTGAAATACAGTGCCGAGATCAATCAAAAGATCATGCAGTTATCGGCTTTAATTTCAGCACAAGATTTGCAGCTGTATTATCAGATTGCCTGTAAAGGCCGGGCTGACCTACAGCTTGCGGTTACGCAGGAGCAAGGCTTTGAGATGACGGTGCTGCGTTTGCTAGCCTTCCGTCCGCTACAGCCCAATGAAATTCCAACTAATACAGCTCAGATACAACAAGCTGTACCTGCTGCTTCAGCTTCACAACAAAATCAGATAACGCAGCAGGAAAGTGCTCCGGTTGCTCAAGCTGTAGAAGATTTTTCCTTAGATGATGACTATGAAGACGATCAGGATGATAATCCAGTCACTGCACAGTCTGAACTATCTTCGGATGACTTTCTGGATGAAGACGAGCCAGAAACCAATTCTGAGCCTCAAGTTATACAAGCTGAATCAACTAGAGTAGAACAATCTGAGTCTGAACAAATTGTATTTGATCCAAACCTGGAAGATGGTCTGTTTGGTTTTGACGATGTTCCTGCAGAACCTGTTCCATCCAGCCCTGAAGCCAGCAGTGATGATTTCCTCTTAGAAGAATTCATTCCTGAAAATGATACTGCTGCACTAGTAGAACAAGAACCGGAGTTTAATCTGGATGCCTCGACTCCTGGATCAGAACAAGTGATTCATAAAGCAGATGAAAGCCGGCCAGAAATTTCTACTCAGACAGAGGCTGCATCAACTCAAATCGCAAATACAAATATTTCTACAGACCGTAATCTGATGCCTCAGGATATTCTGCAAATTCCGGTACAGAATATGCAAGGTGAATGGACGGTAGAAAAATGGGAATTCTGGTTTCGTAACAGCCAGTTATCTCCAGCAGTTCAGGAACTGGCTCAGTATGGCATCATGACCGGCCAGATTAATGCAGCATCGGTATTTCATATTCCAGAGCGTTATCAGCCGCTTTTGTCGCAGCTACAACATCATCTGGAAGCAGCTTTGCGGGAACAATGGCCGCAGACCATTTTCCAGGTGAAGTTTGAAGATGTAGAGCAGTTAACGCCATATACCATGCAGCAAGAACGTAAAGTACGTGCTTTTAAACGTGCAGAAGAGCTGTTGCAGGCTGAACCGGCTGTACGTGACTTGCTAGAACAGTTTGATGGTGAATTGCACAATATTCAGCTGAAATAAAATAATCTTATACTGAGACAAAACGCGCTAAAGCATCCCGCATTTCAGCTGGAATCGGGGTGCTTTTTCGTGTGTAGCGATCGACAAACACATGCACGAAACTGCCTTGAGCTGCTGCCGTATCAGAGTTCATTTTGAAGATTGCCAGATCATAGCTGAGAGAACTATTACCCATTTTTTCTATGGCGACACCTACCTCTATAATTTCCGGATAAGACAGCTCCTGATTGAACTGGCATTGCGAGCTGACCACCAGTCCAATTATTGGAGAATATTTGGGATCAAATGCGGCTTCCTGAATCAAGAGGGCATTCGCGACCGTATCAAAATAGCTGTAATAAGTGACATTATTGACATGGCCATACAGATCATTGTCTGCCCAACGAGTCTGTATCGGCAGAAAAAATGAATAATGTTCACGTTGTTTAAGAGCTGCTTTCATATTTTAAAATAACTTGTAGTGACTAGGTCTGCTGAGTTAAAAAATAAACCTAAATTTAATAAATCGACTGATAGATGTTGTAAGCATCTTCCAGAGTAAGTTCACGTGGATTGTTCTGTAACAGGCGGCCCTGTTTCATGGCATCTTCGGCCATGATCATCAGCATATGTTCAGGAATTCCTAACTGTTTGAGTTTCAGGGTTAAGCCACTTTTCACCAGATGGTTATTAAAATGATCAATAAACAGGTCAGTCAGGCCATCATGGCAGCCTTTGCTTTGCGGATCTAACCAGCACATCAGTTCGGCATAGAGGGCTTTGGCATCCGGTGTATTAAATTTCATCACTTCAGTTAATACCAGTGCATTACTATGTCCATGCGAAATATGGAAATGTCCACCTAGCGGATAAGCCAACGCATGTACAGCACCCACTGGTGCATTGGCAAAGGCTTGACCTGCCAACATCGAGCCAACCAGCATGTTTTGACGTGCTTCCAGATCCTGACCATCGTCCAGCACACGTTGAAGATTGGCATTTAACAGTTTCAAAGCATGCTTGGCCAGCATATCGGAATAAGGATTTTTTTTGATTTTAGAAGTATAAGCTTCAATAGCATGAACCATGGCATCAATGCCGGTCGCAGCAGTAATTAAAGGTGGCAGATTTTGGGTAAATGTTGCATCCAGAATGGCAGTATCCGCAAACAGGATCGGTGCCACAATGCCGGTTTTTGTGGTTTCACCGGTAGTGACAATTGAAATTGGGGTGACTTCAGATCCTGTACCTGCAGTGGTAGGAACNNGCGACATCCATAGAGCTGCCACCACCAAAGCCAATTACGATATCGACATTTTCCTGTTTGGCAAAATCTGCGGCTTCAAGCACTACATGCTCAGGTGGATCGACCTGTACATCGGAATAAATTGCATAATCTAGTCCCGCATCTTCAATAATTTCCAGAATAGGCAGGTGTAATTGATGCTGTAGCATACCTGGGTCAGTGACCAGTAAAACACGCTGATAACGGCCCTGTTTGAGAATAGAGGATAATTCCTGAATCGTACCGAGGCCGGCGATGATGTTGGGAACGGTTTGAAACTGAAATCGATTCATGTCTTTATCCTTTAATTTTTATCGCAAATACAAAATTATTATGGGGCGGTGATATAGGATTCATCAGTTAAATAACTTAACATAAGTATCTTGAAAATGATTAACTCTGAGGTTGTTTATGTCATCCAGAACGCCATATAAGGTGTTATGTGTTTGTTTGGGAAATATTTGTCGTTCTCCCACGGCAGAAGTGGTACTCAGACATTATTGTGATGAACAGAAACTCGATATTGTGGTCGACTCAGCAGGAACCAGTAATTACCATCCGGGGAAAGCACCTGATTTGCGTAGCCAGCAGCATGCCTTAAAGCGAGGTTATGATCTTTCCGGTCTGCGTGCACGTCAACTTAAAACCCATGATTTTATTGACTATGATCTGATTCTGGCGATGGATCTGGAAAATCTGGCGGATATTCACGCGCTTCAGCATCAGGCAGAGGCAGAATTCGGACACCTGCGTGCCCAGGTTGCTTTAATGAGTGAACATGATCAGCACTATCCAAAACAGGCTTTGCCAGACCCATATTATGGCGGGGCAGATGGTTTTGAGCGTGTCCTGAACCAATGTGAGTCCAGCAGTCGGGCTTGGGTAGAAATTTTTAAACAACATCAAACAGAAAAGGTTTAAGTCATGCAGATTCAGACTCAGGTTCAACTTAAACCTTTTAACACGCTAAATCTTGAAGCGATTGCCGCTTATTACAGCCAGATCCAATCAACTGATGATCTGATTGCCGCACTGGAGTTTGCTGAGCAGCAACAACTGAATGTGTTAATTCTTTCTGGCGGTAGCAATATGTTATTGCCGGAACAGATTGATGCACTCGTCCTGCATATGGATATTCAGGGCATTGAAATGCTGGAAGGAAATGAGCAGCATCAATGTCTGCGGGTAGGCGGGGGCCAAGTTTGGCATGACTTCGTACTCTGGACGACAGAACAGAAATTCTATGGTTTGCAGAATCTGGCCCTGATTCCCGGGCTAGTCGGCGCATCTCCAGTGCAGAATATTGGGGCATACGGTGTCGAGGTCGGCGAATTTATTCATGCGGTAGAGGTCTATGACCGTAAGCTGAAAAAATTTGATTCCATTCCTGCCGCAGACTGTCATTTTTCCTATCGTCATAGTATTTTTAAAGATGATCCAACACGTTATGTGATTACACACGTTACTTTTAAATTACTAAAACAGGTAAATCTGAAACTGAATTATGGTGATCTTAAAGCAGCGGTGGGTGATAATCTCACAGCAGAAAACTTGCAGCGGCAGGTGATCCGGATTCGTCAGAGCAAACTGCCTGATCCTAAAGAATTTCCAAACGTGGGAAGTTTCTTTAAAAATCCTATCGTAAATCAACAGGTTTTTTACCAAATTGCTGTGCATTTTCCTGATTTGCCCCATTATCCGCAGGCCAATGATCAGGTTAAAATGGCGGCAGGCTGGCTGATTGATCAGGCAGGCTGGAAGGGGAAACAGCTTGGGCCAGTAGGCATGTTCCATAAACAGGCACTGGTTCTGGTGAACTATGGTCATGCTTCTCTGAAGGATGTCCGTCAAACCTATGGCGCAGTACAGCAGGCTGTCTGGGACAAATTCAAGATTATGCTCGAACCTGAACCGGTATTATTTGATTGTAAAGGCTTAATTCGATCTCATCAGGATAAATAACGTATATGAAAAACACCCATTGGATGGTCCGTTTAGTACAAATCGTCGCAGGACTGTTTGTATTTTTCGGCTGTCTGGTGATGTTAATCTATTCGCCATTTTATTCGCAGCTTGTGGTTAAGGGACTCAATCGATTTGTGTCCTTTGAAATTAACGAAGTTGCAGCACAAAGCCAGAAAATGGCTTCCCTGAGTGAAGATGATACGCTCGAACCAGGTTCTGATCAGTGGATTGCCCGTCAGGCTTATTTACATGTGATGGAACAGGATATCCAGAAAAATCATTCTGCCAATCTGATGCTGATTCAGGCACGCTACAAGATACTGCAACAGATGATTGAAGAACATCAGCGTGAACAGCAGGAAGAAAAAGCAGAACAGAATCAGCCTGCACAAGTGCCTTTATTGTCCCAGCAAGAACCTGTTGAAGCCGTTGACCCAACTCAGAAGGTCCGCGAACTGCTGGAGTGGGACAGTAATGAAAACAAAGAACGCGTTGAGCAATATATTGAATTCTTGACAACTCATCCTTTAGAAGATGAAGAAGCGAGTGCCGTTCAGGTCACAGCGAAAGAGGAAATCAAGGAAGATCTGGCTTTACTGCAAGAACAACAGCAACAAAAACCGGTCAATCAATCTAAGCCTTATGCCATTGTGGTCTTAGGTGGTGGTCTAACCTTGCATGAAAATGGTAAGGATATTGTGGTCAATGACTATACCCGTTTGCGTCTGGAAACCACACTCGCAGTTGAAAAACAGTATCAGTTACCGATCGTATTGAGTGGTGTGGAAGCGCCGTATATGCAGCGCTGGTTACAAAATTACAATGTCGATGCCAAATTGCTTGAAGACCGTAGCATGAATACCTGTGAAAATACCCGTTTCAGCTCATTATTATTGCAAAAAAAAGGTGGAGCACCGACTGTGATTCTGATTACCGACCGTTATCATATGCCACGTACCCGTCGTCTGTTTGCATTAAATGGCATTCAAACTATTCCAGTGGAAGCACCGATGCCGAAGTCCTTGACCCGTTGGCGTCCAAGTCGACAAAATTATGATCATAGTCGCCGTGCCAATTATGAAATGCTGGCCACTATCCGCGATATGTGGTTTGGCTCCAGTGACTGTCGGGAGGTGCCTTAATGTCTGATATTCCGTTTTTAAACCCGACCATCCTGAAACAGCTGGATTTACCTGTTCCAAGCAGGGAAACAACGCCACAGCTTTTACAGCCCTTAAACCTGAACAGGGATGACCAGCCCACTATTGATCTGCTGTCTTATCGCAGACTGTATGGTTTCGATTTGCTGGATTGCAAGCATTGGCAGGGTTATGTACAGATGCCGCTGTTTAAACTGCATGTGCAGGTATTTACACCCAATCTGGAAAATACCCGTTTTGACAAGATTCAGGGAACGGCCTTTCTATTACATGGATATCTGGAACATAGCGGAATTTATCAGCCGATTGTACGTGAGTTGCTGGAACAGGGCTTTAGCGTCCTGACCTATGACCTGCCGGGGCATGGTCTCAGCGATGGTTCATCTGCCAGTATCCAGAATTTTGATCATTACCAGCAGGTTTTGCATGCGGTATATCGTTATGTGAAGCATGCCGAGCAGTTACCTAAACCTTGGGTTGGCATTGGACAAAGTACCGGTGGTGCGATCTGGATGCATCATTTGCTCGAATTTGCAGAACGACGCGAAAATCCGTTTGTAGATCGCGTGCTGTTATTGTCACCATTGATTCGTCCAGCTAAAACTGCCTGGTGGCACAATCCGCTCGGTCTCGGCATTATCAGCCGGATCAAGCGTGAAGTACCACGTCATTTCCGCCGTAATAACCATAATCCTGAATTTCTGCGCTTTATCCGACTTAAAGATCCTTTGCAACCCCGCATGATGGGCATGGATTGGATTCTGGCGATGTCACGCTGGATGCTGGAAATGGAAGCACGTCCAGCCTGCCGAATCCCTGTCTGGTTAGCTCAAGGTGCTCAGGATCAGACAGTGGACTGGCGTTATAACATTGAATTTATCCGTCGCAAGTTCCGCCTGCAAACTTTGTTAATGCTGGAAGAAGGTTCACATCAATTGATTAATGAACGCGCGGATATCCGTGCAGCACTCACAGGTTTAATTCCAGCCTTTTTACATGCGCATGGCAGTAAGACCTATTATTAGACTGTGACACTCTCAATTAAAAAAAGGCGTTTTAGTAAACGCCCTTTTTTTGTCTAATTTGACTAATTTTTGATTCTTATAGGCTCAAAAACTTTCCAGTTTGGCCATATTCCACATACGGAAATAAAAGTTTTCCTCATCTTTATTTTCGCAATGTAATAATTCGCCTTCTTTAAGCCAGAAATGAATCTGGGCAAAGTTCTTGATTTCATGATTGCTGATTCGCTGTGCCAAATGATGCGGCTTAATGGCAGAAGGATGTTTTAAACCTGCTGAAGCGATGAGCTCAGACAGGGCATGCATTGTATTTTTATGGAAATAAAACACTCGCTCTGCCTTAGTCGGGACATGTAGTGCTTTTTGACGCTCTTTATCCTGAGTAGTCACTCCTACTGGGCATTGATTGGTATGACAACTTTGTGCCTGAATACATCCGACTGCAAACATGAATCCGCGCGCTGAATTGACCCAATCTGCGCCAAGCGCCATGGTACTGGCAATATCAAAAGCACTGATAATTTTCCCGCTTGCACCAATTTTAATCTTGTCTCTCAATCCTGCACCGACCAAGGTATTGTGCACAAACAAAAGGCCTTCTCTTAAAGGAGTACCCATATAGTCAATCAATTCAATTGGTGCAGCACCGGTACCGCCCTCAGATCCATCTACCACAATAAAATCAGGATAAATTTTGGTATGTAGCATGGCTTTCACCATACTCATAAATTGCCAAGGTTGACCCAGACAAAGTTTGAATCCGACTGGCTTACCTTCAGAAAGCTCGCGCAGTTGTTGAATGAAATTCATCATTTCAATGGGAGTTTTAAACGCTGGATGACCAGAAGGTGAGACACAATCATGTTCACGGCTAATCCCGCGAATCTGAGCAATTTCTTCTGAAATCTTGGCTTTAGGTAAAATCCCGCCATGTCCAGGCTTTGCGCCTTGTGAAAGCTTGATTTCAATCATCTTTACTTGAGGTAGCTTGGCTTTTTCTGCAAATTTCACCGGATCAAACTGACCCTCTAAGGTCCGACAACCAAAATATCCGCTACCAATTTCCCAGACAATGTCACCGCCATGTTCCAGATGATAAGGGCTGATACTACCTTCCCCGGTATCATGAAAGAATTTGCCTTTTTGCGCACCAAGATTCAAAGCCCGAACCGCATTGGCACTTAAACTTCCGAAACTCATAGCCGAGATATTCAAAATGGAAGCAGAATAAGGCTGGGTACATTGCTCATTGCCGATTAGAATACGAAAGGTTTCTGGATCGGCAGGTCTGCAAGGGGTAAGGGAATGGCTAATAAACTTATAATTTTCTTCATAGACATTTATGATCGAGCCGAAGGGCTTATCTGAATTTTCATTTTTAGCCCGTTGATACACCAGACTGCGCTGCATACGTGAAAATGGCAGGGCATCCCGATCCGCTTCAATAAAATACTGACGAATTTCAGGACGGAATTCTTCAAAGATAAAGCGGAAATGACCCATAATCGGGTAATTTTTTAAGATTGAATGTCTGTTCTGCAAGACATCATATAGGCCTAGCAGGCTCAGCAGAATACTGACGATCCATAAGGTATTCACCAAAGTTGCCGGCATAAAATAATAGATATAGCGCGGTTCATAACCGATATGAAAAATCGTAAAAATAACGGCGATGGTGATGCAGGCAAACCAGACCGAGTGCCGTGAAAAGAAAGTATTAAGTAATTTGTGTCGTACTAATTGCGCAGGGTTAGCCATTATGAAATTAAATTCCTATTTCCACTACGATAGCGTTTAATAATGTGCAGAGCTGCCTGGCTTATACAAGCATAGAATTGTTTTTTAATTTTATAAACTTGCTGAAAGTCTTTTAATGGCCGCCATACTTATCTTCTAGATAGATAATAAATTTTCCAAATAATCTTCTATGAAAAAATTGTGCAAAAGGCATGCATTCTTTTTATTTCAAAAACAGGCTTAAGCGCTCTATAGTGATTTTTATCCCCACAGCAGGAGTGTAAATTATGACAAAAAAATCGATCCGTTTTAATAATGCAGAGCTGGCTTGCTCATGTTATCAGACTCTTTAATTTCTAATGTGACACATCCGGTCTGTTTTCTGGGGCAAGAGGAAAGCAGACCGGCTCAGTAACAGATCACCAGAGCAATAATAAAAATAAAATAATAAATTGATCAGGTCCCCAAAATGGGGACTTTTTTATTCTTTGGAAGAGACTGAATCAGTTTCATTCACTTGGTAAACAGCATCTGCCACTATTTTTGGTTCGATGTTTTTGATTTTATTACCAAAACTGCGTAACCACCAGACCAGTTGCGAGGTAAAAGGCACAGTCGCACTAATCAGAGCCATGCCATTTTCAATTTTTTCAATGTTTTGATCTTTGCTGAGCTGACTTTCCTCAAAATAGTGTGCATCAGATTCAGGCATGCTCAGTTGAAGTAATACATTTTCTGTTGGCTGGTTAAAATCGACCCGGAATCCTAAAGCGCCAGATTCGATGTATTCATCAATATCAAAATTTACCGGATGCAGGGCACGAGAATTCAGCACCACCGCTGATTTAAAACGGTGCAGGGCAAAGGTTTGAATATCCGATTTATCATGACGGGTACAGACCAGATAGATAATTGAACCTTTTTGTACTAATGCCAGCGGATTTAAAATATAGGTTTTCTCTTCGCCATTATGACCACGACCCTGATAAACACATTCCAGCTGTTTGTCCTGTAACAGGCCTTCGTAAATCGCCTGTTGGGCCGTTTTATCGACTACAGGCGGAATAAGTGGCTGAGTGGCAGGCACGATTCTGACCCGGTTAATCCATTGCCGTACATTATTTTGTGATGACAGGCTGCGTCGAGCCAGATCAAACCAGGGGTTCATTTCTTCAATCAGACTAGGTGGCAGTAGGTGTTTGAGATGTTCTTCCACCATCATAAAAGTCACCGCCTGTGAACTGGTCATATGCGGCAAGCTTTGAATGGGCGCATCTGAACGCCAGCGCCAGCCTTGTGGCGTGGTTTTACTGCTCTCAATCGGAAAACGCTGGGCAATCTGGTTCAGGTCACGCTGAATAGTACGCAAACTGATCTCGATCCCTTCACGATTCAAGATTTCCTGGAGTTCACGGGTTCCCATCCATTTTCCGGTAGAAAGACGCGACAAGATTTGCCATTGGCGGTAAAGGCTATTGGAGGTTTCTTTTTCTTGTGCTGACATAATGTATTTTTACTGGCAATCAATGGAAACAAATTAAATATGAGCTTACCACAATAAAAAATCTGGCTTTTTTTCGCAAGTTATTCTGCGCAACAATTGACCTACAATCCGTAAACATCTTGGCGAAAAATGATATTGAGTGAATAGGCACTTTACTGGGTTAATGCATACTTCGAAACGGATGTCATGGCATGGATATTGCTCTGATTTTATTATAATAGATTACAATGAAGAGGTTTGTATGCTAAAAGAAAGCCAGGATACAAATACTATTACAACAGTAGAAAATCATACTGCAGCAGATTTAAGCAAAAATTTTACAGATACTACAGCACTCAATATTTCAATCAAACATAGTCCGCATTTTTTATACCAAGAGATTTCTTCGAAATTTTTCAATGAAATGCGTGATCATCAGGTGATGAACAGTCAGGCAGGTCAACGACTTGAAGAATGGCTGTCACAGCATACACTGGATGAACTGAATCAGCTAAATGAAGTAGCAAAAGAACATTTTCTTTCTGATGGTATTACGTTTACCGTATACGGCGATGAGCAAGGCACTGAGCGGACTATTCCGTTTGATGTAATCCCACGGGTGATTGCCCGTAAACAGTGGAATATGGTGGCACTCGGTTCAGCACAGCGTGTTCGTGCCTTAAACCTGTTTCTGCATGATATTTATCATCAGCAGGATATTCTCAAAGCCAATATTGTTCCTGAACTTCAGGTACTGACCCATGAAGCGTATCAGCCGCATATGTATCAGCATCATTTGAAAGGCAGTATCTATAGCCAGATTAGCGGGATTGATATTATCCGGGATTCCAAAGGCGAATTTTATGTACTGGAAGATAACCTGAGAACGCCGTCTGGTGTGTCCTATATGCTGGAATGCCGCAAGATCAGCCAGAAGTTAATGCCAAAAGTGTTTGAGCAATCCAATATTGCCGGTATTGAGCAATATCCAAAACTCTTAAGAGAAATTCTGGCGGAAAATGCCTATACCGATAATCCATTCATTGTGGTTTTGACTCCGGGTCGTTTCAATAGTGCTTACTATGAACATGCTTGCCTTGCAAGGGACATGGATGTACCTTTAGTGACATCACGTGATCTTTTTGTTGAGAACTCTAAGGTTTATGTAAAAACGATACGTGGGCGTCAACAGGTTGATGTTATTTATAGAAGGGTCGACGACGCCTATCTTGATCCACTGTGCTTTAAACCAGATAGTACTTTGGGTGTTCCGGGCTTAATGTCCGCATATTTACAACATAATGTTGTAATTACAAATGCACCGGGTACAGGTGTGGCAGATGATAAATCGATTTATCCTTATGTCGATAAAATGATTCATTTTTATTTAGGTGAAAAACCAATTTTAAATAATGTTCCAACCTACCAATGCCGTAATCCGGAAGATCTGGACTATGTGTTGGCAAATTTGGATCAGCTGGTCGTCAAGGAAGCACAAGGTTCTGGCGGTTACGGCATGCTGATTGGGCCACAAGCCTCTCAACAGCATATTGATATTTTCAGAGATAAGATTTTAGCTGCGCCGCATTTATATATTGCGCAGCCAACTTTGGATTTGTCGGTCAGTCCGACTTTAAGCAATTTTGGTATTGCTGAACGACATATTGATCTACGTCCTTTTGTCTTGAGCTCACCTTACCGCACTGAAATTGTGCCAGGTGGTCTGACCCGGGTAGCCATGCAGGCAGGCTCACTGGTGGTCAACTCATCGCAAGGTGGCGGGATCAAAGATACCTGGGTAGTCGACAACTTACATTCATAACATTCCAAAGAAGGATAACGTCATGGTTTTGTTAAATACCAATGCGCAACATATTTTTTGGTTAGGCCGTTATTTATCTCGTACCCAGTTTTTATGTTCGCATTTTCCATTTTTAGATGATGAAGCCGCTGTGGCTTATGCACATGCTTTCTGTTTGCCTGCGTTTGATGCCAGTTCCTTAAATGAGCTGGTTCTAGATAGCACCCAGCCGACTTCATTTACCCAACAGTTTCAAGTGGCAAAAGACAATATTCAGGAATTGCGCGGTGTATTGTCAGGCAAAGCCTATTCCGAACTACTGAAACTGATTAAAACTGCGGATCAGAATGCCGGTTATATCTGCGATGTCGTGACAGATTGTGCCGAAATTCTGGAAGCAGAATCATCAGATGTATTTCTGTTTTTCAGTCTGGGCCAATGTCTAGAACAGCTAGATCAGCAATTACGTCTCGGTGAAGATACGACCCGTACCTTATGTAAAATCGATTATATCGTGGATACACTCTGTGAAATTGGCTGGGGCAGTGTAAAGCAATACTGGACACAGTTACGTGCCGCACCTGATCTGAAGCAGTTTTACCAGTTTAGTGATCATATTCATCGCTTGTTCGAGGCTGATGTATGAAATTGATGGTGAATCACCAAACGCAATATACGTACACAGCTGAGGTGAGGAACAGTATTCAGTACATCAAAATGATGCCTTCCACCAATGAACACCAGAAAGTGCACTATTGGGATGTCAGTGTACCGGGTCAGAAAGTAATCCGGCATGATGCCTTTCAGAATCTCTGGATGACCAGTACACAGCGTGAATCCTATCATAGCCTGATGATCATGGCACAAGGCATCGTTGAGTTAAAACTCGCGCATGAGCAGGGCTTAAATGATTCATTAAATCCCTATCTGTTTTTACAACCGACTGAAGCCACAAAATGCAATGCAGAGATGAAGGATTTTGCAGAGCGGCATGTTCCAGCATTAACTCGTAAACATTTAATCGGCTTGGCCCAAGCCGTACTCGAACACGTTCCTTATATATCAAATAGTACTACGGTACAAGGTTCTGCGATTGATGCCTTTGAAGTACGTCAGGGTGTCTGTCAGGATCACAGTCATATTTTTATCGCCATGTGTAAACATTTAGGTTTACCATCACGTTATATATCAGGTTATCTTTATGCACAGAATGCCTCACATTTGGCAAGCCACGCTTGGGCTGAGGTATTTGTTGAACAAGCATGGTACTGTTTTGATGTGAGTAATCTGTTATTTACGCCAAGTGCGCATGTCTATGTTGCGGTGGGACGCGACTATTGGGATGTTGCACCAGTACGTGGTGTAAGAGAAGAAGGCGGTGTGGAATCCATGTATTCCATCGTCCAGGTACTAGGATGTTAATTCATTAATAAGGACAAAAAATGACGTATTGTTGTGCCCTTCGTTTAGAGCAAGGTATGCTATTTATCAGTGATACACGCACCAATGCTGGTGTGGATCACATTTCGGTATTCCGAAAATTATATACCTTTGGGGCAGATGGGGAGCGCGTTATCGTACTCCAGGCCTCCGGAAACCTGGCAACAACACAGGCGGTGATCGGACATATCAGAAATCAGCTGGAACTCAGGCAGGAACCGAATATCCTGAGTTTACCCACCATGTTTGATGTTGCGGAACTGGTGGGCAATACGCTCAAAAAAGTAATTGCCAATGTGACTGATGATAGTTTAGAACAAAGTACTTACTATTGTAATTTCCTGGTCGGCGGCCAGATTAAAAATCAGGAAATGCAGCTCTATCATATTTATCCGCAAGGCAATTTTATTTGCGCGACACGGGATACGCCATATTTCCAGATTGGTGAAAGTAAATATGGTAAGCCGATTCTGGATCGTGCTCTGACCTATGATATGCCACTCGATGAGGCATTACGCTGTTCTCTAATTTCTTTTGCTTCTACCTTACGTTCAAATGTATCTGTCGGTATGCCGCTGGATGTACTTGTCTATAAAAAAGACAGCTTGATGATGCCGAAAGGTAAACGTATTGCTGAAGACGATGAATATTTTACGGATATCAGTCGGCAATGGTCAGAAACTTTAAAGAAAGGTTTGGCAGAGCTGCCTACACCATCGAATGATTATTTCTTATAATATTTATAGAAATAAAAATAAGTTTTTCTTATAAGAATTAGTAAAAATTGACTGCTTAGTGTACAGTGCTAACTTCTATACGATATTGCATAGATAAGAATAGAGGTTAGCCGCATGTACCAATTTTGTTATGCCAGTGAAAGTACCTCGTCCAAAGCCGACTTACTTCAAGATTTAACGGATATCCTTAAAGAAGCACGTGATTTTAATCATCCTAATCAAATAACAGGGGTGCTTTATTTTGCTGATGGACATTTTTTCCAGTGCTTGGAAGGTGAATGTCTGGTTTTAAAAGCTTTACTGACAGAGAGACTATCTAAAGATTCACGCCATAAAAATATTAAACTATTTGAAACTAAAGAGATTGAGCAGCGTACTTTTGGCGACTGGTCGATGAAATACATTTCTAAACGCAGTTCCATTCAACAATTCTGCCAAGAGATGGGGCTTGAAGTTTTTACGCCTAATGATTTTAACCAGGAACAAGTAGATGCTTTATTACTTGAACTGTCATTAATCGAAAATGAAGAGCAAAAATTAGCTTAAATACTGACCGTATAAAAAAGCCCAATTTATATTGGGCTTCATTATTTTTGGCTAGTTTTTCTTTAAACCAGTTTGCGTACCGGGCGGGCAGACATACGGCAAAGTAATTCATAACCAATCGTACCATTGGCTTCAGCTACATCATCAACCAGACGGGATTTGCCCCATAGTTCGACTTCAGTACCTAATTCCAGATTGAGACCAGTTGCATCAATGGCAATCATGTCCATTGCCACACGGCCAATCACACGGGTTTGCTGATCATTAATCGCTACATAGTTCTGTTTCGGGAAAGCACGTGGATAACCATCACCATAACCGATAGAAACAATGGCTAAAGTCATATCTTGATCAGCAGTGAAAGTAGAACCATAGCCGACATGTTCACCCGCTTTGATATTGTTTAGTGCAATCACTTCCGCAGTAAAAGTCATGACTGGTTTTAGATCCAGATCATGTACAGTTTTGTCTGCAAATGGAGTCGCGCCGTAAAGCATGATACCTGGACGCACAAAGTCAAAATGCAATTCTGGATATTTATAGATCGCAGCTGAATTACAACAAGAACCCATTAAAGGTGCGCAGTCATTTTTCACTTCAAGGAACTGCTGGATTTGCTGTTCATTGAGTGGATGTTCCGCATCAGCATTGGCAAAGTGCATCGCCAGCACGCAGGTAAAACCTTCTGCTTTTAGTTGATTGATCACATCTTTAATCACATCAATTTTAAAACCAAGACGGTTCATACCGCTGTTGAGTTTCACCCAGACTTTCAAGCCTTTCGCAATATAGGCTTCTTTATTTGCCAGTAACCAGTCCAGTTGTGGCTGATGATGCACAATGACTTCAATATTCTGATCGATCACAACCTGCATTTCATCTGCAGAGAAAATGCCTTCGATCAGGGTAATGGGTTGCTGGTAGCCGAGTTCACGAATTTCCAGGGCTTCTTCCAGACAGGCGACCCCAAAGGTATCACTATCTTTTAAGGCTGCTAAGCAGTCTTTAACTCCATGTCCGTAAGCATTGGCTTTGACCATGCTGACGATTTTAGCGGTTGGGGCAAGTTGTTTGACACGGTTTAAATTATATTGCAGTGCTTCACTGTCAATATAAACTGTAGCTTGGCGCACCCTAGATACTCCTGCGGGATGACAAAAATAATATCGTGTGGAACACACAAAAGAGGGAGAGAAATAACAGGATTGTGAAAACAAAAGCGGTCATTTCAAAATTGCAAATATTGTAGACCTATCTGCCATAAATGGACATGCTCATTTATATAATTTCATGCACAGCAGGCATTCTAAATAAAAAAGAGACCATTTCGGCCTCTTTTTTGGAATCAAATTAACCTTGAGTGCTTATTCTTCATCATCATATTGGGCATAGAATTCAGGAGAGAGGTTACTGAAACGGGTATATTGACCTTCAAATGCCAGACGAACTGTACCAATTGGACCATTACGCTGTTTTCCAATAATAATCTCGGCAGTACCAGCTTCTTTGGATTCCTTGTTATAAACCTCGTCACGGTAAATAAACATGATCAAATCGGCATCCTGCTCGATCGCACCAGATTCACGAAGGTCAGACATTACCGGGCGTTTGTTTGGACGGTTCTCCAGAGAACGGTTCAACTGTGATAAGGCAATCACAGGACATTGCATTTCTTTAGCCAAGGCTTTTAAGCTGCGAGAAATCTCCGAGATCTCGCCTACACGGTTATCACCCATACCCGGCACTTTCATCAACTGAAGATAATCGACCATGATACAACCGAGTTTACCACCATGCATTTTGGCAATACGACGCGCACGCGCACGAACCTCAGTCGGTGGTAGTGCAGAGGAGTCATCGATATAAAGATGCTTTTCCTGTAAATGTACAATGGTACTGGTCACCTTAGACCATTCATCACTGTCCATTTTACCGGCACGTAAATGCCCTTGATGCACGCGGCCGAAAGATGAAATCAAACGCATCGCAATCGAATCCGCTGGCATTTCCATCGAATAGACCAGCGCAGGGAGGTTGTTGTTAAACAGCACACTTTCGACCAAATTCATGGCAAAGGTGGTTTTACCCATAGAAGGACGAGCTGCGACAATAATCAAGTCACCGGCCTGCATACCAGAAGTTTTATTGTCCAGTTCTACGAATCCCGTAGTTAAACCGGTAATTGAACCTTCTAATTGGGACAGTTCATTCAACTTGTCGAATACGTCAGCTACAACAGTATTGATGGCTTTGGGGCCTTGAGCCTTGGCATTGTTATTATGTTGTTCGGCAATCGAGAAAATATTGGTTTCAGCCAGATCCAGAATTTCACTCACTGGACGGCCTTTAGTGTCATAGGCATTCTGTAAAATTTCAGAGCTGACTTTGATCATGCTACGTAAAGTAGAGAACTCTTTAATTTTACCCGCATAGGTTTCCAGGTTATAGAAACTTGAAGGGGAGTCAGCCATCAGCTGCATTAAATATTCTTCACCACCGACAGCATCGAGTAAGTTCTGTTTGATCAGCCAGTCATGTACCAGTACTGCATCATAAGGCGAGTTTTCCTTAGAAAGCTGTTCAATGGCACGGAAAATATATTTATGCCGGGTCGCATAAAAATCATTTTCAGTCAGCACATCGCCGACTTGTTCAAAAGATTCAGCCACAGTCATAAGGGCAGCAAGTACAGCCTGTTCAATCGCTAAATTGTGCGGGGGAGTACGGAACTCCTTAAGTTGGGTATCAGCAACAATTTCTGGTTTAGCGGTAGGTGCCTTTTTGCTGGCATTCGCCTGTGACATATAAATCCCTGATTTTAAATACAATGGTTAAATATTGTCGGAGATGAATAAGGTTTATTCACTACGAGATGAAATGATACGCGGTCTAATCCAAAATGCGAAGTGCAATTTTTTGTGAACGCGAAGAATAAATTGAATTTTTTACTGTTGAGCAGATTATATTTTTTACAGATAAAAAAAGAGCATGCCAAAGCATGCCCTTTTTTCGGTGAGAAATTACTCAGCTACGATAGTAACCAGAACTTCTGCAGCAACATCATGGTGCAATTGAATTGCGATGTTGAATTCACCAGTGTTGCGAAGCGCGCCATTTGGAAGACGAACTTCAGCACGGTCAACTGTAAGACCAGCATTTGTCAACGCGTCAGCGATGTCACGAGTACCGATTGAACCGAACAGTTTACCTTCATCACCAGCTTTCGCAGTGATTACGATGTTAACTTCGTTCAATTGGTCAGCACGTGCTTGAGCAGCAGCTAATACTTCAGCTTCTTGTTTCTCAAGTTCAGCACGACGAGCTTCAAAAGCAGCAGTGTTAGCTTCAGTAGCTGCAACTGCTTTACCTTGAGGGATCAAGTAGTTACGACCGTAACCAGCTTTAACTGAAACTTTATCACCAAGTTTACCAAGGTTTTTAATGCGTTGTAATAAGATAATATCCACAGCTCAACCTCACTTATGATTGTCAGTGTAAGGGATCAAAGACAAGTAGCGAGCTTGTTTGATAGCAAGTGCTAGCTGACGTTGGTAACGAGCTTTAGTACCTGTAATACGGCTAGGAACAATCTTGCCGTTTTCAGTGATGTACTGTTTTAAAGTGTCGATATCTTTGTAGTCGATGTACGTAACGTTCTCAGCTGTAAAGCGGCAGAACTTGCGACGACGGTAAAAACGTGCCATGTTAGGTTCTCCTTATGCTTCAGCAGAGTCTTGAGCTTGTTGTGCTTCTTCACGTTGAGCTTTACGCGCACGTTTTTCTTCAGCACTCTTAGCCAATAGTGACTCTTCAGTGATAGCGTTTTCACGACGGATGATAAGGCTACGAATGATTGCATCGTTATAACGGAACAATTCTTCTAGCTCATCAAGAGTAGTTTGACCACACTCAACATTCATAAGAATGTAGTGAGCTTTGTGGATCTTGTTGATTGGGTAAGCCAATTGACGACGGCCCCAGTCTTCAAGACGGTGGATTTGACCTTCAGCTTCTTTGATGTGAGTCAGGTAACGTTCTACCATACCCACAACTTGATCGCTTTGGTCTGGATGTACCAATAGTACGATTTCGTAGTGACGCATTGTCAGCTCCTTACGGTTTAAACAGCCCCAATTTAAGTGAAATTGAAGCAAGGAGTCACAACCTTGGTTGTGTCGCATAATATGCGAAGCGTGAAGTTTAGTGGTTTTGGGGCTGAAATACAAGCAAATCTTGCCAGATGATGAATGTTTAAGCAGATAAGGAAGTTAATGAAAAAATTTACAAGAAGGAAATTTCTGGAAGAAACACAGTTACTTTAAATTGGCTTTAAGGGAATTATTTATTTAGCAGAAGAAATAAAAAAGATAGAGTAAAACTCTATCTTTTTAAAAAAATATGATTGGATTCTGCGGGGCAGTAGAAGTAAAACTGAAAATAATACTGATCACGGTAATCAGTTTGACCGAGAACATGAAATACTGTTTTGCCCATGCCTGATCATCTTCAGCTTTAAAGCCCTGAATACTGAGATAGATCCAGTAAAGCGTCATCAGATTCAATACCACCAGATAAATCCAGTTTGCATAACCATAAACAAATAGAGCATTCATGGTGATTCCGAACAATATCACGTAGATCAAAGATTCGATCTTGGTACGTCGAATTGAACGGGCGACAGGCAGAATTGGAATGCCTGCATTTTTGTAATCTTCAAAACGGTAAACTGCAATTCCCCATGAATGAGGCATTTGCCAGAGTGCATACCCTAGAAAAATTAAAAGGGCACCTAAGTCAAACTGACTTGCAACTGCGGTATAACCGATCACAGGCGGTGCTGCGCCAGAAATACTGCCTACCAGTGTTTGGTGAATAGTTGTTCGTTTTGTCCATAAGCTGTAAAAACCAACGTATACGACAAAACCAATAACTGCGAATAGGAAAGCGTATGCATTTACCCAGAACCATAAAATGCCAAAACCGATTACACCCAGTACAAAAGCAAAGGCGAGAGCAACAGGTACAGAAATGGTTTTTTTGACAAGTGCGCGATTTTGCGTGCGCTGCATTTTTTGGTCGATGTCCTGATCAATAACGTTATTGACCACGCATCCTGATGCTACTACGAGAGTAGTACCAATAAGAGTAAGAAGCAGGAGAAGGAAATCTACAGAACCTTGAGTGGCTACGAAGTAGCCACCCAAAGTGGTAACAAAGTTACCGAAGAGAATTCCTGGCTTAGTCAGGAATAAATACTTTTTCAGCATGACAACCAGTTTAGATCATCATATTGTAGTGTAGGTAGTTCATGATCCATACAGAACCCACTAAAAGAATAGCGATGGTTAAGATGGTATACACAAATGCAATTACGTTCCAGCGTTGCTCTGAAGAAGAGTTCATGTGCAAGAAGTAAATTAATTGCACAAGAATCTGAGCGACTGCAGTAATTGCAATAGCAGTAATCAAGATACCGCGGCTAAAACCACCTGTCATGACCATACCGAATGGAATTACAGTAAGGACAACAGACAGGATGAAGCCAACAGTATATTGCTTCATGTTACCGTGTGATTCGCCAGCAGCGTTATGATCATGACTCATTATAGAACTCCCATCAAGTAAACTACGCTGAATACACAGATCCATACGATGTCAAGGAAGTGCCAGAACAAGCTTAGGCACGCAAGACGACGAGTGTTAGGTAGAGTCAAACCATATTTCTTGATTTGAATCATTAACACGATCATCCATACCAAACCTGAAGTCACGTGGATACCGTGCGTACCTACCAACGTAAAGAACGAAGACAGGAACGCAGAAGTGCTAGGGCCATGACCAGCATGAACTAAATGATTGAACTCATAAAGTTCCATACCGATAAAGGCAGCACCGAATAACCAAGTGATCGCTAACCAGGTAAGAACCTGACCAACGTTTTTCTTGTAGGCAGCTAGAACGGCAAAACCAAAAGTTACGGAAGAGATCAAGAGGGCAAACGTTTCAGTTAAAACGAAGCCTAATGAATCACCAAACAGATCACGCGCGCTTGGAGTGCCTAATGGAACGTGGCTACTTAAAACAGCGAATGCAATGAAGAGTGTACCGAAAAGGATAAGGTCACTCATCAAGTAAGTCCAGAAACCAAAGACAGTGATGTCAGTATCATCGTGATGATGATGCTCATCGTGCCCGTGGTTATCGTGATGAAGTACTTCAGCCATGGTCTTAGTCCTTCTTCAAGTGTTTTTCAAGGATCGCATAACGTTCACCTTCAATACGCTCAACTTCAGCAGCAGGAACATAGTAATCCACTTTCTTGGTGAAAGAAGACACGATGAAGCTGATGATAGCTGCTACGAAAGTAACCGCTACTAGCCACCAGATGTGCCAGATTAACGCGAAGCCCATAACAGTGATGAACATTGCGATAATGAAACCAGCAGCACGGTTAGTCGGCATATGGATATCTTCGTACTTCGTAGGTTTTGCATAAGCAACACCGTTTTCTTTCTCGATCCAGAAAGTATCAATACCATTGATCTTTGGAAGATGAGCAAAGTTATAGAACGGAGCAGGAGAAGATGTAGCCCATTCAAGCGTACGACCATCCCATGGATCGCCAGTCAAATCTAGACGTTGATCGCGTTGTAGGAAACCAACAACGATTTGCATGATGAAACATACAATACCAAGTGCAACTAGAACAGCACCGAACATTGCGATGTTTACATACGGATCCCAGTCTGGGTTATCAAATGTATTCAGACGACGAGTCATACCCATGAAACCAAGGATATAAAGTGGCATGAATGCAAAATAGAAACCGAAGAACCAGAACCAGAATGCTGCTTTACCCCAAGTCTCATTCAGTCTCCAACCGAACATTTTCGGCCAGTAGAAGATGATACCCGCGAACATAGCGAATACTACACCACCAATAATTACGTTATGGAAGTGAGCGATCAGGAATAAAGAGTTGTGTACCAGGAAGTCCGCTGGTGGAACCGCCATCAATACACCTGTTAAACCACCGATACCAAAGGTCACAAGGAAGCCAAGTGTCCATAGCATTGGGGTAGTGTAAACGATACGACCCTTGTACATGGTGAACAACCAAGAGAAGATTTTCACACCAGTAGGAATCGCAATAATCATGGTCATGATACCGAAGAATGCGTTAACGTTGGCACCTGCACCCATGGTAAAGAAGTGGTGAACCCATACAACGAATGACAATACTGTAATTGCAACTGTTGCATAGACCATTGATTTGTAACCGAACAATGCTTTACGAGCGAAAGTCGATACAACTTCAGAGTAAATACCAAATGCTGGCAATACCAGAATGTATACTTCTGGGTGACCCCAAGTCCAAATCAAGTTCACATAAAGCATTGGGCTACCGCCTAGCTCGTTTGTGAAGAAGTGGAAGCCGAAGTAACGGTCAAGAGACAGCATTGCAATAGTAGCAGTCAACACTGGGAATGCTGCGATAATCAATACTGCTGTACATAAAGATGTCCAGGTAAAGATTGGCATTTCCATCAGTTTCATGCCAGGCGCACGCATTTTGATGATGGTAACGAAGAAGTTAACACCCGTTAATAGCGTACCCAGACCTGAAATCTGCAGTGCCCAGATGTAGTAATCCACACCTACGCCAGGAGAGTATTCAATGCCTGATAGTGGAGGATAAGCCATCCAACCAGTCGCAGCGAATTCACCAATCGCAAGTGAAGCCATCATCAGACCCGCAGCACCAGCGAACAGCCAGAAGCTTAAAGAGTTCAATAATGGGAATGCAACGTCACGTGCACCGATTTGAAGCGGTACAGAGATGTTCATTAAGCCAACAACAAGACCCATTGCCACGAAGAAGATCATGATCACACCGTGTGCGGTGAAGATCTGATCATAGTGTTCTGGGTGCAAGTAGCCTTCGCCGCCACCTTTTGCAAGGAACTGCTGAAGACGCATCATGATCGCATCGGCGAAACCACGTACCAGCATGATCACTGATACAAAGATATACATGATACCAATTTTTTTATGGTCTACAGATGTGAACCATTCGTTCCACAGGTAGCCCCATTTTTTGAAGTAGGTAATACCCGCAACAACTGCGATACCACCTAAGATCATCATTGCAACAGTTACCAGTACGATTGGATCGTACGGAATTGCATCTGGACCTAACTTACCTAAGAAGCTCATGAATTATTCTCCTTGAGAAGCAGTCGCATGTTCAACATCTACATGTGCTTCAGAAGCAGCTGCTTCCTGGTGAGCAACAGAAGACGCTGAGTGATCAGCACCGTGATAGTTACTCATGTAGTTATTGATCACAGATTCAAACAAACCTTGCTCAACAGAAGAGTAGTAAGTCACTGGATGTGGCTTAGTTGGGTAAGGCTTCATTGCTTCAGCAGCAGCCTTCTCTTCAGGAGTCGTAGCTTTTGCAATAATCGCTTCGATTTGGTGTTTACCACGGTTACCGTCACGCAAGCTTGCAAATTCAGCTTGGTCTAAAACAGTTTTTTGAACTGCTTCTGGATTTACTGAAGTACCGTTACCTGCTTTAACTGCAGCTACCCATTCAGCAAACTGAGCATCAGTCACAGCATGTGCACGGAAGCGCATTTGTGAGAAGCCATAGCCTGAATAGTTAGAAGAGAAACCGCGGTAGCCTTCAGCTGGGCTAGTTTCGTCTGCCATTAAGTTCAGGTGAGTTTGCATACCCGCCATTGCATAGATCTGACCACTTAACGCAGGGATGAAGAATGAGTTCATCGTGAAGTTAGAAGTCAAACGAAGACTTACCGGAGTTTTCTCTGGGAAGCGAATTTCGTTTACAGTCGCAATGTTTTGTTCTGGGTAGATGAAGATCCATTTGAACTGTTCAGCAATAACCTGAACTGTTAATGGTGCTTTATCTGCCTCAAGTGGGCGGTATGGGTCGTACTTGTGGGAACCCCACCAAGTTAACCAAGCTAAAATACCAATAATAATGACAGGGATACCCCAAACTACAATTTCAATCGCAGTAGAGTGTGCCCATGTAGGTTTATAGTCTGCGTCTTTATTCGATGCGCGATATTTCCAACCGAACCATAATGCCATGATAATTGATGGAATTACCACCAACAGCATTAAGTAAATCGCAGTCATCATCAGGCTACTTTGGCCTTCAGCAACTGGACCCTTAGAGTTCAGAAGTACTAGATCACCACCACACCCTGTTAAAAGTGCAGCCATCGTTGATAAAGACAATACAGCTAAAATCGTTTGTCTCATTTTACAACCTCGGTGAAGAGTCCCATTCCCTAATTTAATATGGGATAGCGATTAAAGTGTCGCATGATAAAAGAGGCCGTTTTTTTACAAAACACCCTTCTAATCATAATACACCGCTACGTTGTAGGGCATTATGCCTGATATTGCCAAACTAAGCTATATATAAAGGTGCTTTAAATGACTGTAATAAAAACCGATTTTGTCGGTCGGATTTCAAGAATATTTATAGGAATTTTATTGTAATTTCAAAGTTATGTAGGAAAATGGGATGCCAAAACATCCCATTTTATGGCAGGACTAATTATTGTTTAACGACTTGGGTTTTTGCCAGTTTATCGTGCACGGTTTGACGTTTTTGCCCTAAACCGAACGCCCAGTCAATGATTGTGCTGAGTGGCATGAAGATAATATTCAGGAGAATAAGGAACACACTGCGAATAGTGAAGGCACGCATCAAGCTGGTTTTTTCACCAGTCTCAGCATCTACGATCTTAATTTTAGTCAGTTTTTTACCGATACTTTGACCCGATTTGGCAATCAGAAAAGCCTGAATAGCGAGCATGATCACCAGGTAAATTGCAGTCGCAATCCATGCCTGCTGTGAAAACATGTCAAACATCTGAGTCTGTAGCTGCTGTGCCAAAGCAGGGTCAGCATCACTACTTAACATCACATTCATAAATTCCTGGTTCAGTTGTGCGAATTGGGTTTCCTGTTCAGGAGTAAAAAATGCGGTCAAAATAAACGTCGCAGGCAGCCATAAAAGCAGATCCACAATCTTGGCTAAAATACGGCTTGGAATACTCGCCAGTTCTTTTTTTGCTGCAACATTTTGAGAGCTGCGGGCACGAAGATGGTCTGTACTTGACTCATTTGCGTTCTGTGGAGCCTGATAGGCAGGTGTTGCTGGCATTTCTGGTGCTACATAGCCTTCAGGCTGATAGATCAGTTTCCCTTGGGTGAGTTCACCTAAAGCTTTCCATTCGGTCATACCTTGATGCCAAGCCAAATCAGTCAGAAGTACCTGTTGGTTGGCAAGCATCTGATTTAATTGCTCGAGCGTATATGGGCCAGCTTGTTGATTATTTCGTGCCAAGTAAATCTGCATATAAACTGAATCTCAAAAATATAAATTTGGACAAAAATTGAACTAGGAGTTTAAGTATTTTCAGGCTGAAAACAAATAAAAGAATATAAATGTAATATATGGATAAGTTTAGGATTTTCAAGAATGTTCATCACCAAATTCCTCCATAATTGAGACAGTGTAGCAAGGATTGATGATTTTGCTATCAAGATGTGAAAATTCACTTAAATTTAATTATGCAATTTTTTCTCATGCTGTTTGTTGGTATTTGTTTGTCATTACACTAAGAAGCTTATGCTTATATAAATAATTTGATTTCTGTTAAATCAAAAAACATATGATTAATCACTTAACTATAAATATAATTAAGATAATATCTAGAAATATAATTAAGATAATATCTAGGTAATATTGAGAACATAAAAAAAGACCCTATGAAAGGGTCTTTTTTTAAAGAGTTAATTAAGCTTTTTGAGCTTTCTCTTCAGACAGGAAGAACCAGGTATCCAATACTGAGTCTGGGTTAAGAGATACAGATTCAATACCTTGTTCCATCAGCCATTGTGCAAGATCTGGGTGGTCAGAAGGACCTTGGCCACAAATACCTACATATTTACCGGCTTTACGGCAAGCATGGATGGCCATAGAAAGAAGCGCTTTTACTGCTGGATCACGTTCATCAAATAGGTGAGAAACGATACCAGAGTCACGGTCAAGACCAAGCGTTAACTGAGTCAAGTCATTTGAACCGATAGAGAAACCATCGAAGTGTTCAAGGAACTGTTCAGCTAACAAAGCGTTAGTTGGCAATTCACACATCATGATCACTTTAAGACCATTTTCACCACGTTTCAGACCGTTTTGACCTAATAGCTCAATAACACGTTTAGCTTCAGCAACAGTACGTACGAACGGGATCATGATTTGAACGTTAGTCAGACCCATTTCGTCACGAACTTTTTTCAGTGCACGGCATTCAAGTTCGAAGCAGTCACGGAAGTTGTCAGATACATAACGGCTTGCACCACGGAAGCCCAACATTGGGTTTTCTTCTTCAGGTTCGTACAGTTTACCGCCGATCAGGTTAGCGTATTCGTTTGACTTGAAGTCAGACATACGTACGATCACTGGTTTGTCAGCGAACGCAGCAGCAAGAGTAGAGATACCTTCAACCAGTTTTTCTACATAGAATTCGATTGGAGATGTATAACCTGCAGTACGAGCAAGTACAGCAGCGCGAGTTTCACGTGGCAGACTATCGATGTTCAATAATGCTTTAGGATGCACACCGATCATACGGTTGATGATGAACTCTAGACGAGCAAGACCAATACCTTCGTTCGGAATTTGCGCGAAGTCAAATGCACGATCCGGGTTACCTACGTTCATCATGATTTTGAACGGAAGTTTTGGCATAGATTCGATAGAGTTGGTTTGGATTTCGAAATCAAGCGCACCTTCGTAGATGAAACCAGTATCACCTTCAGCACAAGATACAGTTACTTCCTGACCGTCAACCAGGACTTCGGTTGCATTACCACAACCTACGATAGCTGGAACCCCAAGTTCACGTGCGATGATCGCAGCGTGACAAGTACGACCACCACGGTTAGTTACAATCGCAGCAGCACGTTTCATCACTGGTTCCCAATCCGGGTCAGTCATGTCAGATACAAGTACATCACCGTCTTGTACTTTGTCCATTTCTTTAATTGAAGTTACGATGCGGACTTTACCAGAACCGATACGTTGACCGATTGAACGGCCTTCACAGATTACAGTACCACGTTGTTTTAACAGGTAGCGTTCCATCGTGCCAACATTTTCACGGCTCTTCACAGTTTCAGGGCGCGCCTGAACGATGTAGATTTTACCGTCATCACCGTCTTTAGCCCATTCGATGTCCATTGGAGAACCGTAGTGGTTTTCAATGATCAGTGCTTGTTTAGCCAATTCTTGCAGTTCGTGATCGTTCAATGCAAATTGTTGACGATCTGCTTTCTCTACATCCACCACAACAACTGATTTACCTGCAGCTGCTTCTTCACCATAAATCATTTTCTGGTGTTTAGAACCTAAGTTGCGGCGCAGTACAGCATGTTTGCCTGCGTTTAGAAGCGGTTTTGAAATATAGAATTCATCCGGGTTTACTGCACCTTGAACCACCATTTCACCCAAGCCATAAGAAGCTGTAATGAATACTGCATCACGGAAGCCTGATTCAGTATCTAAAGTGAACATTACACCAGCAGCACCAGTTTCTGAGCGAACCATACGTTGTACGCCAGCAGAAAGAGCAACCACGTCATGCGCAAAATTTTGGTGTACACGGTAAGAGATCGCGCGGTCGTTGTACAAAGATGCAAACACTTCTTTGATCGCGATCAGAACGTTGTCGATACCACGAATATTCAGGAAGGTTTCTTGCTGACCTGCGAAAGAAGCATCAGGTAAGTCTTCTGCAGTCGCAGATGAACGAACGGCAACCGCGATATCAGGGTTGCCGTTTGAAAGTTCTGCAAAAGCTGCACGAATTTCCTTTTCCAGTTCAGCAGTAAGTGGAGTTTCCACAATCCATTGACGAATCTTTGCCCCAGTTTCAGCAAGCGCATTGACGTCATCAACGTTAAGTGCAGCAAGCTCTGCATTGATTTTAGCGTTTAGGCCACTTTGCTCGAGAAATTCACGATAAGCAGCAGCTGTTGTTGCGAAGCCACCTGGTACTGATACACCAGCATTAGATAAGTGGCTGATCATTTCGCCCAGAGATGAGTTTTTCCCACCTACAAGCTCAACATCGTGCTTCCCTAATTTTTCTAGACCAATTACGCGCGCTTCCAAAGTTGTTACTCCACTTTTGCAGTATTAATCACTATCTTGGCATGAGAGTATAGCAAATCTTCTAGGTTTTTGATTTTACTAAGCGACAGTCATGTAAGATCGGTTTACTATAAAGATTATATAGTACTAAGACAAATGTTTGAGGAGAATTTTAATGTCAGAAGGTAAACAAATTCAGCGGAGTGTGTTTTTTATTTCCGATGGTACTGCCATTACTGCTGAAACCCTTGGCCACTCGCTGTTAGCGCAGTTTCCGCATGTGGATTTTGACATTCATATTATCCCTTATATTAGCTCTGAAGAGGCGGCCATGAATGTGGTCACAGAAATCAATGAACGTGCCCAAAAAGATGGTCAAAAACCTTTGGTTTTCGATACGTTGGTGGATCCCTATGTACGAGACATTATTAATACTGCAAATGCAGTAAATCTTGATGTTTTTGAAGGACTTATAAGTAAATTATCAGAAGAGCTTGGTACTGAACCTACGACTTTAGTCGGTCAGACCCATGCGGTGACCGATTCCGCGTCCTATAAGGCGCGTATTGATGCCGTACATTTTGCGCTCGACAATGATGATGGTGCGCGTACGCGTCACTATGATAAGGCTGATCTGATCCTGATTGGCGTATCGCGTTCCGGTAAAACTCCGACCTCAATTTATTTATCTTTGCAATTTGGAATTCGTGTAGCGAACTATCCGCTAACTGAAGAAGATCTGGACGATAACCGCCTGCCAGCAGTGCTAAGACCGCATAAAAACAAGCTTTTTGGTCTGATGATTGATGCAGAGCGTCTGGTTGCAATCCGTACGGAACGTAAGGCCAATAGCCGTTATGCCAGCTTTAGCCAGTGCCAGATGGAACTGCGTGCAATTGAAGGTATCTATATTTCGGAAGGGATCAAGTACCTGAATGTCTCAGAAATGTCGATTGAAGAAATTTCAACTCGTGTCTTACAAATGACAGGACTAAAACGTCGAATTGGCTAAAAAGAATTCAGAGCCAGACTTCAGTTTGGCTCTGATTTATAGATAAAAATTAATAAAAAATACTACTTTCATAGAAATAAAATATGAATATTATAAATTGTTGAAATATTCAATATTTTAATCAAAAATGTAATGGTTGGTTTTTAAGCTTATTTGCTCTTCAATGAACTCAGAAATTCAATCTTATAGAACTAAATTTTCCCAAATACACTCCGAATTTCTAATCTCATGAGCTAAAAACAGATTAACTTGCTGATTAAAAAGTATGCACAATTAGCTCAACCTGATGTTCATCTCCATTAATACAATGAATACTATTTTCGGAAATTTTTGCAATAGGCCAGGTAATCAGCTGGCAATTTTCACGTTGCAGAGCAGCATAATAGTGGTCTGATTTAAGATAAACTTTGGATGTGGCCGCAAGATTTGGCATAAGCTGGCGTCTGAGCCATAAATTCTGTACCTGATTTTCCAGATAACGTAATGACAAAATGCTTTTAATCCGGTTATTAAACAGGCGTCGATTTTTAATGATTAAGGGGTGATTTAATAACCGCTGCAAACCACGTTCAGTACCTGGCAATACAAATTGCGGATTAATCTGAAAAACTTTTACTGAGTGAGCTTGCTGGCTAATCTTGTTGAGCTGGCTTACGGTAAATTGATCCGTACCAATAATCGCAATATCTTTTCCAGTACAGTCAAGTTCAGCGAGCTGGGAAGAGGGCACTTTAATGCCAGTAAAATGCTGAAAATTTTCGAGACGATTCTCAAATATACCCGCGTGTGCATCCTGCTTGGTGGACATTGTTTTTCCTTGAAATTATTTAATAATTGGTCTTATTTGCTTTGTTATAGATATTAACAAAAGCCCTAGAACGGTAAAGTTCAAAATTTAACTTAGACAGTCATTCTTTTTTCTATTGTATTTTTAATAAGAGATAGATGTATTAAAGAACAGGAGCTCCATCTTAGATATGAATTTATCCAGTTAGAAAGTTAAAATCTTTAAACACAATTTAAAAAAATATACCCATTCCGAAGAATAGGTATATAGATAAGAATAAATTAGGCAAAGCAAGACAGCATTATTGCCCGTTTTTGATCTGCATCAGCAATTCAAAATTATGCAGACGTTTCTCTGTGTCATAGATATCACAGGTGAAGATAAACTCATCTACATCATATTTTGCTAGGAGTGCTTCCAGACCGGCTTTAACAGTTTCTTTAGAACCCACCTGTGCCATGGCAAAGAAATTATCGACAGACATTTTTTCAGGTGGTGACCAGAGTCCTTTCATAGAATCGATCGGTGCTTTCAATTTCAGGCTTTGACCGCGAATCAGGGCAAGGACACGCTGGTAAGCACTTGTTGCCAGATATTCAGCTTCTTCATCTGTATCTGCTACACAAGTTGGTACGCCCATAGAAACATAAGGACGATCCAGATATTCAGACGGTTCGAAATTGTCCCGATACAATTGAATCGCTTGACCAAGCATACGCGGAGCAAAGTGAGAGGCAAAAGAATAAGGTAGACCAAGTTTTGCTGCCAGTTGTGCGCTAAACAGGCTCGAACCTAATAACCACACAGGTACGTGTGTGCTTTGGCCTGGAGTTGCCACAATGCGTTGGCCTGGAATCGGATCTTTAAAGTATTGCAGAATTTCTAAAACATCCTGCGGGAACTGATCTTCAGTTTCCTGCCGGCCACGACGTAAAGCACGCATGGTCACTTGATCGGTACCCGGAGCACGGCCCAACCCCAGTTCAATACGATCTGGATATAAAGTCGCTAATGTACCGAATTGCTCTGCTACTACAAGGGGCGCATGGTTTGGCAGCATAATGCCACCAGAGCCAAGTTTAATGCTATTGGTATTTGCCAGTAAATAGCCTAACAGAACGGCGGTCGCTGAGCTGGCAATACCATCCATATTATGATGCTCGGCCAGCCACATCCGGCTATAACCTAGACGTTCTGCAGTCTGAGCCAGTTCCAGCGCATGTTGCAGGGAGAATTGAATGGTCTTATCGTCACGAACTGGAACCAGTTCGAGAATAGAGAACTGGGTATCGGTAAGCGTACGCATAATATTACTCTTGAATAAACATGACTAAGAGCATACGACTTTGCATTGTATTTGTATATCGAAAAAAATCGATATATATGTAAATCGAAATAACAGGCAAAAAAATAAGCATCCGAAGATGCTTATTCAAGGAGGAAAAGTAATTAGAGGAAATCTTAGCGACGGTGGTTATAACGGTAATTGCTAGTACGATAGTTTTTTGAACTATAGCGACGGTCATAACGGTCATCATAACGACGGTCTTCGCTGACTTTTTTACCAAGGGCAGAACCACCTGCAGAACCTAATGCAGCACCAATTAAGCCGCCATTAGAACCCGCCATATTTTTACCTACGGCATAACCGGCACCACCACCTAAAGCACCACCGATAATCGCGCCATTACGGTCACGTTTATTCGCTGCTACTGCGGCACCAGCACCACCGCCAATCGCAGAACCGATTGTTGCGCCAGTTGTACCACCCATTTTATTGCCCACTGCGGCACCAACGACACCACCCAAAGCAGAAGCTAAAGCCGTATTCGTTGTATTTCCGGCATTGGCGGCTGTCATACCCATGGCTGAGGTTGCTACGACAGCGATCATTAGAGATTTGTAATTCATGAGTACACCTTTTATATATCTAGCTGTATTTGTTGATGAGATAAATTTAATCTAGCAACCGTCAAATAGCATGGAGGCAGTGTTGGCGAATTGTGATTTTTATCTCCTTAATTTATTCATGATCTTATTCGAATAAGTTTATGTATTACATGAATTTGGATGTGTTGAATGTACAATAAAAAAAGCACCCAAACAGGTGCTTTTAATGTTAAATGTAGCGTCGAATTTAAAGAGCCTGAGGGCAGGAAATTAACGGTGACGTTTTTTCCAGTGTTTAGCACGATTCGCTTTGGCACGATCGGCTGCTTTATCTTTAGAAATTTTATTACCTAATGCTGCACCACCCGCAGCACCAAGTGCTGAACCGATATAGCCGCCATTAGAACCACCCATGTTTTTACCTACGGTATAACCAGCACCACCACCTACAGCACCACCAATTGCAGATGAGGTACGGTTTTTCTTGTTACTTGCCACAGCAGCACCACCTGCACCACCTAACGCAGCACCAATTGTTGCGCCAGTGTTGCCCCCCATGTTTTTGCCCAGTGCAGTACCAGCAACGCTACCTAAAGCACTTGCTGCTGCCACACGTGCAGTACTGTCTGCATGCGCACTCACTGTCATCATTGAGCCTGCAGCCATTGCAGCACTCAGTAAAATTGCATTGAGTTTCATGTTGTAACTCCGTGTCCCTGATAGGACTTTCATATGTTAGTGTGTTTCGACGCAGAAAATGTAACAAATTATGCCCAAAAGAATGTGAAGATCTACCTCCATATTTAATGTGTTTATTTGCCAATTTGTAAAATGAGAAATAAATAAGGATCGAATTGAGCAGAAAAAATCCAAAACTGAAGATTTTATTTATATTTGTTAATAAACAGCGGTGACATCGCTGCATCTAAGCACTGACTTACTGAATAATGATGTTCATTGACCCAGAGAATCGTTAAACTAGGCGCAATTTTTTGATTTCGCTGTGCTAAATCACTGTTTAGTCACAGCCTTATGTTTGAGATTTTTTAGAAAATGAAAGAATCGTTACGTTTACGATTAGACCAACTCTCTGACCGTCATGAAGAATTGACTGCGTTATTGGCAGATGTGGAAGTGATTTCGGACAACAAGCGTTTTCGCCAGTTATCACGTGAGCATAATGATTTAACCGAGATTACCAGCGTTTGGACCAAGTACAAACAGGCTGAAGAAGATATTGAAACTGCGCAAGCCATGCTGTCTGATCCTGACTTTAAGGAAATGGCGCAGGAAGAGATCAAGGAAAATAAAGCTCTGATCGAACAGCTTGAAGCTGAACTAAATATCCTGATGATTCCAAAAGATCCGAATGATGCCAACTCTGCTTATTTGGAAATCCGTGCCGGAACTGGTGGTGATGAAGCGGCAATCTTCTCAGGTGATTTATTCCGTATGTATAGCAAGTATGCGGAATCTCAAGGCTGGCGTATTGAAATCCTGTCTGAAAATGAAGGTGAGCACGGTGGCTATAAAGAAGTCATCTGCCTGGTGAATGGTGAAGGCGTTTATGGTCGCCTGAAATTTGAAAGTGGGGCGCATCGTGTACAACGTGTACCTGCGACAGAATCGCAAGGTCGTGTACATACCTCAGCGTGTACGGTAGCGATTCTTCCAGAAGTGGATGTAGATACATCAGTCGACATTAATCCGGCTGACTTGCGTATCGACACTTACCGCGCATCAGGTGCCGGTGGTCAGCACATTAACAAAACTGACTCTGCGGTGCGTATTACGCACATTCCAACCGGTACGGTGGTGGAATGTCAGGATGAACGTTCACAGCATAAAAACAAAGCCAAAGCGATGGCCTTGTTGGTTTCACGTCTGGAAAATGCCAAACGTGCAGCAGCAGATGCAGCGACTTCTGAAATGCGCCGTGACCTAGTCGGTTCGGGTGACCGTTCAGAACGTATTCGTACCTATAACTATCCACAAGGCCGTATGACTGATCACCGTATTAACCTGACTTTATATAAGCTGGATGCTGTGATGGAAGGTGATCTGACTGAGCTATTAGACAGTCTGCATCGTGAATATCAGGCTGATCAGCTGGCCATGCTTGCACAGCAGAATGGTGGCTAATGAACATTCAAGAAGCACTGGCTTTACGTGGTGAACCTGAAAGTTATGAACGTCAGGAAAATGCCTGGTTGTTGGAACACATTACCAAGATTGATTCTTTTGATCTGGTAGTGAAAAAAGACCAGCAGTTAACGCCTGAACAGGAACAGGCCTATGTCGAAAGTCTGGCGAGGATTGCTGCCGGTGAGCCATTGGCTTATGTCACAGGCTCACAACCGTTCTGGACACTGGATCTTAAAGTCACTAAAGATACGCTAGTACCACGCCCGGATACCGAAGTGCTGGTCGAAACAGTCCTGAAATTAGACTTGCCGGAAGATGCGCGAATTGTTGACTTGGGGACTGGTACAGGTGCCATTGCCTTGTCACTGGCGTCTGAGCGCCCGAACTGGTCTGTAACAGCTTCGGATATTTATGAACCCACACTGGAAGTTGCCAAATATAATGCAGAACAGCATGATTTGGATCAGGTGCAATTTATCCTTGGTTCATGGCTTAAACCATTTGGTCGGCAGTTCTTTGATGCGATTGTATCTAATCCACCGTATATTGATGCAGACGATGAGCATATGCCAGATCTGGCAACTGAGCCGGAACGTGCGCTGGTTTCAGACAAAAATGGTCTGGCTGATATTGAGATGATTATTCAGCAAGCCAAAAAACATCTGACCGTGAATGGCTGGGTTGTGCTTGAGCACGGCTATGATCAGGGCGATGCGGTTCGTCATCTGTTTACTCAAGCTGGTTATAAACAGGTCCGTACAGTGAAAGACTATGGCGGCAATGATCGGGTAACTTTAGGTCAGTGGCCGCATTAATTTTTAAAGCTTGATTTAATAAAAAAGCGGCCTAGATAGGTCGCTTTTCTAATGCTTTTATTAAATAAATTATGACTTTTTAATCACATCCCGCCAACGCAGTAAGCGATTTTCAAACAACTTCATAATGCTATCGGTGATTTTGCCTAGGACTGCTAACAGGATAATCGCAATAATCACAATATCCGGACGTGAAGTTTCACGACCATCACTGAGCAGATAGCCAATCCCTTGAGTGGCAGCAATCAATTCAGCCGCAATCATAAACATCCACGACAAACTCAGACTATTCCTTAAGCCAGTCAATATTCCTGGTGAGGCAGCAGGCAATACAATCTGCTGAACCTGTTGCCAGTATTTCAGGCGATAGACTTTTGCGACTTCAATCAGTTTACGATCCACACCCTGAATTGCAGCCACAGTATTGGTATAGGTCGGGAAGAAGCCACCAATTGCGATCAAGGTGATTTTTGAAGATTCATCAATCCCTAACCAAAGCAGGAGTAAAGGAATCCAGGCTAGAC
This sequence comes from Acinetobacter sp. UBA5984, assembly GCF_002429925.1. Lineage (NCBI taxonomy): Bacteria > Pseudomonadati > Pseudomonadota > Gammaproteobacteria > Moraxellales > Moraxellaceae > Acinetobacter > Acinetobacter sp. UBA5984. The sequence continues at coordinate 11,766 of NZ_DJBE01000032.1, read as the reverse complement.
TTGGAATAGATTTAATCGCAGAAAACGTTGGTTCCAGAAAATCTTCTGCATGTCTATTTAGCCCAACCAGGATCGCAAAGATCAGTCCCAATCCACTACCAATCCCAAAGCCAAGAAAAACTCGCCAGCTACTGGTCCAAATGTGTTGCCATAAATCGCCCTCAGCCAGTTCAGTAAAGGACTGAAACAGACTACTCGGTGCAGGCAATAAATAAGGTTCGATCACGCCATTACGGACCAGTATTTCTACCAATACAATAAAAATAACAGGCAGGGTTAGGGCTTTGATCAGCGAAATGCTGCGTGGTAGCACAGTGGATTTTGGCTGTTCTTCCACGCTAAACTGGTCCGAGATGCTTTTCGGTATAGCCATTACTTAGTTACAACCTTTTTTGCATAGCGGGCATCAAATAATTGAGTCACGACCTGATTGACATTGGTTCCTTTACGAACCAGTTCTTCTTCCGTCAGGATACGACCGGCTTTTTGTAATGCACCCGTATGTTTGGTGGTTGGAATATTCTGATCTAGATTGGTACGGCTGAGTTGAAGCTTAGCAACTTCAATCGGAAGCTTGGCTTCACGTGCCAATAGTTCAGCCAGTTTGTCGGGATTGGCTTTCGCCCATTTACGTGCCTGTTCATAAGCTTTAATTACCGCTTCAATCGCTTCCGGACTGGATTTGGCAAACTGGTCTTTTACGCTGAGTACGCTATAAGAATTAAAACTGACATTGCGATACAGCAATTTGGCACCTGACTGCGCCTGCGCAGATGCCATTAAAGGATCAAGGCCTGCCCAAGCATCGACCTGTTTACGCTCCAACGCAGTCTTACCATCCGGATGCTGTAAATGAACGAGCTCTACATCGCGCTTGCCCAAACCAATCGTATCTAAGGCTTGTAGGGTAAATAAGAAAGGATCTGTACCTTTAGTGGCAGCAATCTTTTTACCTTTCAGATCTTTCAGTGATTTGATATTCGAATCTTTATTGACGACCAGTGCTGTCCATTCAGGCTGGCTCTGGATATAAACTGTTTTAATCGGGCTACCATTGGCGCGGCTAAGCACTGCCGCTAAACCTGCAGTAGAAGCAAAATCTGTGCTACCACTATTTAGATATTCGAGTGAGCGGTTACTGCCTTGGCTAAATACCCATTTAATCTTGGTTTTTGGTAAAGCTTTTTCTAGCAGTTTCTGTTCTTTGACCACCAGACTGGTTGGTGCATAATAGGCATAGTCCAATTTTAATTCAGATGGAATCGCTGCGTTAGCCAAGCCAGTAAAAAGAGAAATAGAAAGACCGAGTAAGGTCAGACTCGAAGTTTTTAATGTTTTTTTCATGAAAATCTCAATTTTGAATTAAATTTTTGACATTCATAGCGGTAAATAGATAAGTACACAAAAAAGAAAAAAAGATAATCAAATTAAAAAATAAAATAATTAATGGCTTTAAATTTAGGTATTTGTTTTTAATTAAATTTTTTTAATAAAAAATAGAAGGGTTTTGCTTAGATAAAATTTTAAAAATAATATGGCATAAATTGATAAGCTGTTTTTTTTAATTATTCGTCCTTGCAGTATGAGATTTTATAAATAACGAGTGCCATAAAAAAGCGATGCATCCGCATCGCTTTTTGAGTCACTATTTTATAAATCTGGATAGCTTACATTGGGTAGTCTTGCAGACAGTCATAAACTTCGACTTGATCTAGGCTACCAGTTTCCATTGCCAGGCAAAGAGCCACGACTTTGGCGGTATCAGCAAGATATTGTTCATCTTTCAGTGCAATACCTTGTTGTAATGCAACGATGCGCTCAGCCGGAATTTCAAGCGATTTCGCAGCTTCAGTGGCAACAATCTGGTTAAAGAAGTGCACAATAGCATCTTTGAGGGCAGAATCAGACGCATTCAAGATGCCTTGATTCAATTGCTCTGCATTAAGATCGGTCGAAGAAACTAAAGCCTGGGCGAATTTTTGAACAAGATTTTGTCCAAGAACATCAGTCATCTTTAACATGGAAATACCTTCAACAAGGAAAGGGGGAAAGGGAGTACAGCCAAAAGTGAAACACTAAAGATTGATTGAAAAATAAACTATATTAATAGGAAATGCAAAGCATTGTGGATGACCGTTCAGTCCTCTATTTTTGGGCTGTAAGCCTTGAAAAATATAACTGTTGAAAAAATATGGATTTAAATTTATACGCTGAATTTTAATCGTTTTTAAGTCTTATTGAATATAAATTATCTAGTAATATTTTGTCTATAGGCACCTGGACTAACCCCTGTCCATTTTTTAAAGGCGCGATGAAAAGCACTGACTTCCTGGAAGTTAAGCTGATCACTGATGTCTTGCAAACTTTGATCCGTACGGGTTAACAGTTCAATAGCTGTATCACGACGAATTTCATTTTTAAGCTGTTGATAAGTTACACCTTCATTTTTAAGACGCCGTTGCATGGTGGCTTCAGACATATTCATTTTCAAAGCAAGCTCATTTAGTTCCAGCCATTCAACCGGAGGTACTTTTAAAAGCTGTTTGCGGATCTGTGTACTTAGCGCATAAGGATTTTTAAAGCGAACTAGCAGGTTATGCGGAGTCTGCTGAATAAACTGATACCAGGAGGTCTGATCCTGTTTTACCGGGAGCTGCAAATAGGCTGCATTAAACTGGATATAGTTTTCACTGGCCTTATATTCAATCTGTTCACAAAAACGGACTTTATAATCAAAATCATCGAGTGGCGCGGCACATTTCAGTTGAATCTGATTGAGTAAAATCCGCTGTCCGCTTAACCAGCATAGCAGGGTATGAATCAGCATTAGATAGGTTGCATAACTAAACATGCGCTTGGTCTGTTTCTGGTCATAGATCACGATATAGGCAAAGTTTTCCTCGACCATCAGTGTGCTGTGCAGATCATCCAGAATCAGATTAAAAAATTGCAGGATTTGCTGCAGAGCTTTTTCCAGCGTAACTGCCTGTAACAGCATTTTAGATAGTAATTTGAAACTGCCACGGCGCATTGGATGGCTGTCCATGCCAAAAAATTCGTCATTCATATTATCGGCAAGTGCAGTCCATAGCGCGGCATATTGCGCTACTGACACCCGTGCTTTAGCAGAGTACAGAATCTCTAAGGGAATGGCAGCCTTAGTTAGAATCGCGGCAATATCATAATGCTGTGCTTTGGCATTCAGCAGTGCTTCATGAACCAGATCAATTGAAATGGTTCCCTTACTATATTCCAAGGCTGGTAAGTGCATAGCCAGTCAGATATCCCTTCTTTATTGTCCAAATCCATCAGTGAAGATGCAACATTTGGAAATTGTACAGAATAAAATCTCTGTTTACTCTGCCTATTAAGTCGTAGCTTGTCATAAAAATAGGAACAGGACATTAACATGAAAATTCAGGGAAAAGTGATTGTGGTAACTGGTGGTGCATCAGGTCTGGGTGCAGCCACAGCGACTCATCTGGTAGAACAGGGTGCAAAAGTGATTCTGGTCGATATGAACCAGGAACAGGGCAATGCTTTACAACAGCAACTGGGTGAGCAGGCTGAATTTGTTCAACTGGATGTAACGGATGAGCAGGCGGTTGAAGCTTTCTTTAATCATGTTGAAAACAAGTATGGCCAACTCAATGGCTTGGTGAACTGTGCTGGTATTGCACCTTCTGCCAAGGTACTGGGCCGTAATGGAATTCATGAACTAGCAATGTTCCAGAAAGTGTTGAATATCAATGTAAGTGGCACATTCAATATGCTGCGTTTTGCGGCGGCTTTAATCGCGAAGTATGAGCTGCAAACCGATGAAGAAGAGCGTGGCATGATTGTGAATACGGCTTCAGTTGCAGCCTTTGATGGTCAGATTGGTCAGACAGCTTATTCTGCGTCTAAAGGTGCGGTCGTTGCGATGACGCTGCCACTAGCACGTGAGCTGGCGCGTGAAGCGATTCGTGTCATGACCATTGCCCCCGGCATTATGGAAACCCCAATGCTGAAAGGCATGCCGCAAAATGTACAGGATGCTCTGGGACAGATGGTTCCATTTCCGCCGCGTCTCGCCAAACCTCAGGAATTTGCCCAGTTAGTGGGTCATATCTTCGAAAATAGCTATTTAAATGGTGAAGTGATTCGTCTGGATGGTGCCATCCGTATGGCTCCAAAATAAGTTGGAGCCAACGAAGCAAAATGCAAAAGTCAGAGTGGATATGTTTATTCACTCTATATGGAAAATTAAAAGATAAGTAAGGGATATACGCAGTGCTTTTAAATGACGAACAGAAAATGATTCAGGGAATGATGCGAAACTATTCGCAGCAAAAACTGAAACCCACCGCTGGTTTAAGGGATAAAACGGCACAATTTCCAGCACAGGAATTGAAAGAACTCGGTGAACTCGGTGCACTTGGCATGACCGTGTCTGAACAATGGGGTGGAGCAGGTCTGGACTATGTGTCGTTGGTACTGGCCCTTGAGGAAATCGCGGCTGGAGATGGAGCCATCTCGACCATTGTCAGTGTGCAGAATTCATTACCTTGTGGGATTACCCAGCGTTATGGTACCGAGGAACAAAAGCAGAAATATCTGACTAAACTGGCGACCGGTGAATGGTTGGGGTGTTTCTGCCTGACGGAGCCTCAAGCCGGTTCTGATGCCAGCGCACTGGAATGTAAGGCAGAACGTGATGGTGATGAATGGGTATTAAATGGCACCAAGCAGTTTATCACCACCGGTAAGCATGCCCAGATTGCACTGGTATTTGCAGTGACAGATAAATCTGCAGGCAAAAAAGGAATCTCATGTTTCTTGGTAGCTACCGATAGTCCAGGATATATCGTCTCGAATCTGGAAGAAAAAATGGGGCAGCATTGTTCCGATACCGCGACCATTATTTTTGATCAATGCCGGATTCCGGCTGAGAACCTGTTAGGTCAAGAAGGTGAAGGCTACAAGATTGCCTTGTCTAATCTGGAATCTGGCCGGATCGGGATTGCAGCACAATCTGTAGGTATGGCACGAGCTGCACTGGATGCTGCCGTGGAATATGCCAATGAACGTAAATCCTTTGGCGTCGAACTGGTACAGCATCAGGCAGTGGCGTTCCGTCTCGCAGATATGGCCACCCAGATTGAGGCTGCAAGACAACTGGTCTTACATGCAGCAACGCTTAAAGATGCAGGATTACCATGCTTAAAAGAAGCGTCCATGGCTAAACTGTTTGCTTCGACGATTGCAGAGCGAGTCTGCTCGGATGCGATTCAGATTCATGGCGGTTATGGTTATGTCTCAGATTTCCCGGTCGAACGTATTTACCGTGATGTCAGAGTGAGCCAGATTTATGAAGGTGCATCTGATATTCAGCGTCTGGTCATTGCCCGGGAAGTGAGCAAAGTTTAAAAGTCATGAAATAGCCGACTGTTCAAATCTTGCAGCTCATTTGAGGGATATGGGAATTGTGATGGTCTATAAAACATGGTCAATTATTGATTAAGCGAAAAGTGACTCAGCAGAGTGACACCTAACATGTCCTAGCAATAGGGCATGTTATATAAAACCGGCATTGCAATGGAATTCGCAGGCGGTAGACAGAACAACAAATACAACGGACACAGACATAAAGTCTGTTTATAAACGGAATAGAGGTTGTCGTGATGAAGACACTAGAACAAGCGTATCGTGAATTTAATTTTGACACTATGGTTCAACAACATCTGGCAGGAGTGCCAGATGCACTCAACGCCTATACAGAATGCTGTGGACGTTTTCTAGGACAAAACCGGATCGCGTTAATCTGGGAAGGTAAAAATGGCAAGACCCAATATTGGACTTTTGAACAATTGGCTAAGGCTTCAGGACAACTGGCTCATTATATGACCTCACTGGGTTTAGAAGCAGGTGACTGTATTGCTGGTTTGCTCCCACGAACTCCAGAATTATTAATTACCATTCTTGCTACCTGGCGTATTGGTGCGATTTATCAGCCTTTATTTACCGCTTTTGAAAGCAAGGCAATCGAGCATCGTATTAATACCGCACATACCCGACTGATTATTACCAATCAGGAACAGCGTGCAAAACTAGATGATCTCGATATTCCACATATTTTAACCGTACATCAAACGCCTGAAAGTACCAATCAGGATGCTGATTTCTGGACAGAGCTCAAGAAATGCCCAACTGAATTTGAGCCGGTTCAAGGTTGTTTTAGTGACATTTTCCTGATGATGTTTACTTCAGGTACAACGGGACTGGCAAAATCAGTGCCTGTTCCGCTTAAAGCTTTACTGGCATTTAAAGGCTATATGCTGCACGCCGTAGATTTACGTGACGAAGATACTTTCTGGAATCTGGCAGATCCGGGTTGGGCTTATGGTCTGTATTATGGGATTGCAGGTCCATTAAGTTTGGGGCATAGCATCATTATGGATGAACGTGCCTTTAGCGTAGACAATGCTGTTGAAGTCATTAAAAAATATCAAGTAAATAACCTGACCGGTTCTCCAACCGCATTCCGGATGTTCTATGGCTTTAAGGAAAAATTTGATGCTGAGATTAGCTCGTGTTTACGTGTGGTCAGTAGTGCAGGTGAGCCATTAACGCCTGAAGTCATTCAATGGTTTAATCATGAAATGGACGTCAATATCTACGACCAGTATGGACAGACGGAACTGGGAATGGTGATTGCCAATCATCATGCGCTGGAGCATCACAAGAAAATCGGTTCCGCTGGTTTTGCCATTCCAGGACATCGTTTTGCAGTTTTAAATAAAGAGCATGAGGAAGTCGAAAAAGGCGGCATTGGGACCTTGGCTATGGACTGCTCAGCCTCACCTTTGATGTGGTTCGAAGGCTATGGCGGCAATAATCGTAAAGCCTTTGTGGGGCAGTACTATTTAACGGGTGATACCGTAAAACTGAATGAACATGGTGGAATAGATTTCATTGGTCGTGCGGATGATGTCATTACGACTTCGGGTTATCGAGTTGGACCTTTTGATGTAGAGAGTACCTTGCTGGAGTGTGAAGAGGTGCTGGAGTCCGCTGTGGTTGGAAAGCCAGATCCGGAACGTACCGAAATTGTGAAAGCCTTTGTAGTGCTTAAAGCACAATATGCCGCTAGTGAAGAACTGATGCTGAAATTGCAAAACTATGTGCGTTCCCGTTTATCTAAACATGCCTATCCGAAAGAGATCGAGTTTGTAAGTGATTTGCCTAAAACCTCTAGCGGTAAAATTCAGCGTAATCTGCTTAAACAGCAGGAAATTGTCAAGATTCAGGGTATTAAACAGGTCAGTTAATATATTCATTTAAATATAGTGAAAAGGTCGCAATTGTGGCTTTTTTATACGATTAATTTATTTATGTTCGAATTTATCAGAGAGAATAATTGTCATTACAATGTAATACTATTCATCTTTTAAATAAAATAAATCAAAAATTTAGCCTCTTATTAAGAGGCTAAATTGAAAGTGGAATTCTTATTTACTTATAGATCAACTTTTTTGTGCTCAGCATCCGGTTCCCCAGCTTCGCCAGTTACGCCACCTTTTAGTGCCTTAAATAGCTGAGTTACTTTATTATCGGTAACATTCCAGTATTCTGCACTTTCAGCTTCAGCAATCAGTACACGTACGCTAGGATCATCTTTACCTTCAAACCAGTTTTCTGCCCATGGATTCCATAATTTTTCAATCAAAATACGGTCAGTACTGATCTGTGCATTTGCGCTGATCGATACATAAATACCATCAGAAGGTTTAGCGAAAGACAGGCCAATCTGAGTGCGACCAGTAGTGGCAGCTTTCACCAGATCATTGGTATCACGCATGATGAAATACAAGTTTTGATCTTCATTCATTTGCTCAGAATTGAGCATGGTCATCGGCTGAGAATGAATTTCCTGACTTTCGGTTACATGGCTGATCATGGTGTAACGCACATCTTTGATTAGTTCCCATAATTTTTCACGATTATTATGCTGATTTTGTTCGTTCATCTATATGCTCCATACTATTTATTGAAAGCGAGGATAATTGCTATTCCTTAAGCAGCTTAATCATATTTGATAATGGATACAGAGGGTCTCACTGAACTGATACATTTTCCTACTGAATTGCAGGCAGCAGCTACAGAAGTGCTAAACAAGCGGAAGACAGTTACAGGGTGATAAAGGAATAGAAGAACGAGATTAGCCAGAAGATGTAATACGTGAATAAATTAAGTGGCATATAGATCAAGTTAAGTGCATTCATAATATGACCATTACATATTTATCAGGACATTATCAGCTTGATACGGAGCATTTAACTGATATGCTATTTGGCGCTAGTATTGCCAAGCCATTTATTGATTTGCTGTTTATGCGCAGAGAAGTTAATTTGCTTGAGATTTATCAACATATTGAAATTTCGGTAAATGCACTTTTTGTGGCACATGCTTCTTAAAAATCTTCGAAACAAGGAACGACGTTGTCTATATCGACTATGGATGCCATATCCCCAGAGTTTGAACTCACCGATGCTGAATTGCATTTATATAGCCGCCAGATTCTCTTAGACGGTTGGGATATTGAAGCCCAGGAAAAATTGAAATTTTCCAATGTCTGTATCGTGGGATGTGGCGGGATTGGTTGTGCCTTGGCAGAACTTCTGGCTAGAGCAGGTGTAGGCAAAATTACTCTGATTGATCCTGATACCATCGAGATGAGTAATCTGCAACGACAACTGGCATTTACGCCAAATGATTTAGGCTTTTATAAGGCAGAAATACTCGCAAAAAGGCTGGCTCAGATTAATCCGAATATTCAGATTGAATATATTAATCAAGCTTTAATGACTGAAAATGCAGAAAGTATTATTGAACATCAAGATCTGGTGCTGGATGGATGTGATCAGTTCGAGACACGTTATCTGGTCAATCAGAGCTGTGTAAAACTGAATATACCTTTAATCAGTGCTTCTGCGATTGGTTTGCAAGGACAACTGTTCATGATGGATGGGGATTCAGCTTGCTATGCCTGCCTGTTTCCACCTGAACATCAGGCTGATACCAGTTTGCGTTGCGCAGACTCAGGTGTCTTGGCGACTACGCCAAATGTGATGGCGAGTTTGCAAGCTCATCATGCTTTGCTTTATTTAGGCCTAGGTAAAATGCCACTTAGACAGAAACTTCTACTTTGGGATGGTCTGAGTTTTAAACAGCGCATTTTAAGTTTCGAAAAAGATACAGATTGCCCGGTCTGTCAGGCAAGATAGGCCTGCAAAATTTAATTTTTTTGCTACACTGCATGTAATTAATTTTTCCTAAGACATTATGAAAAAAAATATCTGGTTAGATGGAATACGTTCGGTTGCCCGTATGGGTGAAACCGCGGTAGTTGCGGCGAAGGCCGGCATTAAATATGCCACTGAAAAGCCAAGTAATGCCAAACTCATGCGTGAAACATTTGAGTCTTTAGGCTCAACCTATATCAAGCTCGGTCAGTTTATTGCCAGTACGCCGTCGCTGTTTCCACGTGAATATGTGGAAGAGTTTCAGGGTTGTCTGGATCAAACACCGACCTTGCCATTCAGCTATATTCAGGAAGTATTGGCATCAGAGTTTTCTGGTCGCAATCTGGATGAAATCTTTGCCTCAATTGAAGAAGCACCACTGGCTTCTGCTTCCATTGCACAGGTACATGCGGCTAAGCTGGTTTCTGGTGAAGATGTAGTTATTAAAGTACAAAAGCCGGGTGTGGAAACAATTCTATATACCGATTTAAATGTATTGCATTGGGCGACCAAACTGCTGGAAAAAGCAGTGCCGAAAGTAAAATTTGCCTCATTGGCCGATATTGTCGAAGAAATCAAAACCCGAATGGTGCGTGAAGTCGATTTCATCGAGGAAGCACAAAATCTGGATGATTTCGTCAATTATCTGAATATCACCAATAATAAAGCAGCAACTGCTCCTAAGGTTTATCATCAATATTCAACACGTCGTGTACTGACCATGCAACGTTTATATGGCGTGCCACTGACTGATTTTGAAGTTGTGAAAAAGGTCGCTAAAGACCCATCACAGGTTCTCATCACTGCAATGAACACCTGGTTTGGCAGTCTAATGATGTGTAACAGTTTCCATGCTGATTTACACGCGGGTAATCTGATGCTGCTTGAAGATGGTCGTGTGGGCTTTATTGATTTTGGTATTGTCGGCCAGCTTAAACCAGAAGTCTGGACAGCGTGTATGGCCTTTATGGATGCCTTGCAGCATACCAATTATACCCTGATGGCAGAAAACATGCTGAAAATGGGTATGACTGCAGTTGAGATTGATACCAAAGTGCTTGCGGCTGATCTTGAACGTTTATTTAGTGGTGTGATGTTAGCTGATCCTCAGGAATTGCTGACTTCAAGCCCAGCCGATCTTAACGATATCATGATGGATATGGTAGCAGTCGGTGAACGTCATGGCATTCGCTTCCCACGTGACTTTGCTTTATTGTTCAAGCAAATGCTGTATTTTGACCGTTTTATGCGAATTCTGGCGCCGTATACAGACATCTATGCAGATCAGCGTTTGCAGATGGTCCAGACCATGGACCCAAATTTACTGTTAAAGCATTAATTTAATCCCTCCCGACCTCCCTTTAATAAAGGGAGGCTTTCATTACAAAATAATTAGAAGTGATGAAAGTCCCTCTTTATTAAGAGGGATTTAGGGAGATTATTGGTAAATATTAAATTCCGAGTTTTAAAATGGACGCAATTATTATTGAAGGCTTAAAGGTCGATACAGTAGTCGGCTGCTTTACTTGGGAGCGTCAAATCATTCAGCCTTTAATGCTGGATCTCACTATTCGTACCAAATTAGAACAAGCGGCACAGTCAGATGAACTGGAAGATACTTTGAATTATGCCGAAATCTGTGAGATTTCAGCGCGGGTGATTCAGGTCGCCCAGCCAAAATTGATCGAACATGCAGCAAAACTGGTACTAGACGCGCTTTTTGCTACCTTTGAAAGTGTAGAATCGATTATGATTACGATCCGTAAGCCTGCCATTATCGCGCAAGCTAATTCTGTAGGGATACGTCTTGAACGCCACCGCAACGATATTCGCCCTAGCACTGGCGAGTAATTGTCATCCACAGCAACATTTTCAGGCTGCCCAGCAGCGGATCAGCGAGTTGGGGAAAGTTTGGTTTTCTCCAATTTACCTCATTCCATGTCGGGATAGTATCGGGGCAGATTACTGGAATGCGGCCTGTCTCCTATACAGTGAAGTTCCTGTTCAAGATATGACAGATTTATTAAAGCAAATGGAAACGGATTCGGGGCGGGTTCGGCCATCTCATCAGATTAGCCTGGATGTCGACCTGATTGCATGGGGAAATGATTTAAGTCAGATGGAATTTAATCCCAAAAAATTACCGCTTGCACTAGACGTAAAAATCCCGATGCATGACATCTGGTCTCATTCTGCATTTGAATATGATCGCCGTCTTCAATATCCACAAGTTAAAATTTAATCTGTATCTGAAATTAATCTAATGAATTTTTCAGTTTTATGTAAGTAGGGGATCTGTATTTGCCAAAAAACTGTTATTTACTTTTTCTTTTTATAAAAAATAACTAACAACACAATAATTGCGAATAGAATGCCAAGAATAATACCTGTTTCCATAAATTACCTCTAAATAATCATTTTTACTGCTAATTTTAAAAAAATAAAGAACAATAAATATATTAGGACTTACGCATTGACGGAT
>NZ_DJBE01000022.1:0-12122 GCF_002429925.1 Acinetobacter sp. UBA5984 | reverse complement strand
ATGATGGAAAAACGTATGGACATGATGCAATCCATGATGCAGATGATGATGGACTGTATGCCTCCGTCAGCAACTAAATAGTTACCCATGAATTAGGGGAAAGCACCATGAATCACCAACACCAAGAAAATAATTCAGTACCTAACTTCTGGTCTACACGTTATGCCATTGGTCTAATCGTGCTGGGTGGTATCGCAGCTTATTTTCTATTAACGGAACATTTAGCCCACGTTATCGGTGCTTTGCCTTATTTATTCCTTTTAGCGTGTCCACTGATGCATATTTTTATGCATGGTGGTCATGGGCATAACCACTCGCAGCAAAAAAAATCCGATATATCTGATAACAAAAAATAGCTCTTATCAGGAGATCCATCATGAATCATGCGGAATCGGCTTATGGTTTATGGACGCTGGTTATCATTAACTCAGCAGTTTTTATCATGTTCGCTTTCAGTTTTTTTAGACCTTCCACTGCGCGCGATTGGCGTACATTTGGGGTCTTTTCGGCTTTTATCATTGCTCTATTTGTCGAAATGTATGGTTTTCCTTTAACCATTTACCTGTTATCTGGTTGGCTTCAAACTCGCTTCCCTCAACTTGACTTACTTTCTCATAATGCAGGTCACTTGTGGTCAACGCTATTAGGTGAAAAAGGTGATCCACATTTTGGCATTTTGCATATCGCCAGTTACGTTTTCTTGGGCTATGGATTTTACCTGTTATCAACGTCATGGCACGTGCTGTACAACGAGCAACGTCAGCATTCTTTAGCGATCACAGGCCCTTATGCACGTATACGTCACCCATAATACGTGGCTTTTGTGATGATCTTGCTGGGTTTTTTATTGCAATGGCCAACTTTACTGACACTGATTATGTTTCCAATCCTACTCTTAATGTACAGCCGCTTGGCAATTAAGGAAGAGGCTGAAATGAGTAAACAGTTTGGCGCTGTCTATGACAGCTATGCTCAACAGACTCCGAGATTTATTCCAAAATTCGGCCATAAAACCACTTTACCATAAGAGAATTATTTATGTCAGATCAAAAAAATCATAACCAGGACCATATGGCACAGGCTACAACAGACGTACTGAAAGACCCAGTCTGTGGTATGACCGTCACTGAAGAATCGAAATACCATGAGGAATTTAAGGGGAAAACTTACTTTTTTTGCAGTGATAAATGTCAATCAAAGTTTCATAGCAGCCCGGTGCAATATATCGCTAAACCCGCAACGACGACTGCCGATGCACATACACAGCATCATCAGACTNNCAAGATCATCCTGGAAACTGTCCTAAATGCGGAATGACACTGGAGCCACTCATTCCTGAATTAGAGGAAGATGAGAATCCGGAGTTACGTGATTTCCGCCGACGCTTCTGGTGGACACTGCCATTGACCATCATCGTGACTTTTTTGGCGATGTTTGGTCATCAAATGAACCTGTTCAATATGGCGGTTCAGAGCTGGATTGAACTGGTGTTGTCACTCCCAATTGTACTTTGGGCAGGTTGGCCATTTTTTTCCCGGGGTTGGCAATCGGTTGTGAATCGCAGCCCGAACATGTGGACGCTGATTGGTTTGGGCACTGGAGCTGCATTTATTTATAGTGTGGTCGCAACCATTGCACCGCAAATCTTCCCAGACTCATTTATTTCCATGGGTCGTGTCGCTGTTTACTTTGAAGCTTCAGCGGTCATCATTTCATTGACCCTACTGGGACAAATATTGGAGTTAAAAGCACGTTCGCAAACTTCTGTTGCAATTAAGTCACTCCTTGGGCTCGCTCCTAAAACAGCTCGCCGAATCCTGCCTGATGGAACTGAAGAAGATGTTCCTCTAACGCATGTCCATGTAGGAGATTTACTCAGAATTCGCCCAGGTGAAAAAGTGCCTGTGGATGGTGTAATCACTGAAGGAAGTAGTTCAGTGGATGAATCGATGCTGACAGGTGAACCTTTACCTATCACTAAACGTATCGGCGATAAAGTCATTGGAGCTACCCTGAATACCAATGGTTCATTGATCATGCGTTCAGAGAAAATTGGTTCAAGTACCATGTTATCCCAGATCGTACAGATGGTGGCGCAAGCTCAACGATCGAGAGCACCAATGCAACGTATGGCTGATCAGGTAGCAGGTTGGTTCGTCATGGCTGTAGTGACCATTGCCTTGCTTACCTTCTTTGGATGGGGACTATTCGGCCCAGAAGAATCAAGCTGGGTTTATGCATTAATCAATGCTGTGGCAGTACTCATTATTGCCTGTCCTTGTGCACTAGGCTTGGCAACTCCAATGTCTATCATGGTTGCGACGGGTCAAGGTGCTACTCATGGTGTGCTGTTCCGTGATGCAGCAGCCATTGAGAATCTACGCAAGATTGACACACTAATCATCGATAAAACAGGTACGTTAACTGAAGGACGCCCTGTATTCGATCGTGTAGTTGCCGCATCAGATTTTGACGAATCTGAAGTATTACGTTTAGCCGCCAGTCTTGATCAAGGCAGTGAACACCCGCTAGCCGAAGCGATTGTAAACGCAGCACACGAACGTGGCCTGTCTCTTGAAACACCAGATAATTTTGAATCGGGCTCAGGGATTGGTGTTCGAGGTCAAGTGGGCGATCGTCAGTTAGCTTTGGGCAACACAGCACTGATGGAGCAATTGGGTATCTCGGTACAATCTCTGATTCCGCAAGCCGAAGAGCTGCGTTCGGAAGGTGCAAGTGTGATGCATCTAGCCATCAATGGTGAATTGGCCGGTCTGCTTGCAGTATCCGATCCCATCAAAAAAAATACCCCAGAAGCACTTGCCACCCTGAAGGAAGCGGGTCTACGTATCGTGATGGCAACAGGAGATGGTCTCACCACTGCCCGTTCAGTCGCAGCACGTCTAGGCATTGATGAGGTACATGGCGAAGTCAAACCCGCAGATAAACTAGAACTGGTCAGCAAATTGCAGAAGGAAGGTCGCATCGTGGCTATGGCTGGTGATGGCATCAATGATGCACCAGCCTTGGCTAAAGCTGATGTCGGTATCGCTATGGGAACCGGGACTGATGTTGCAATGAATAGTGCCCAAGTTACGCTGGTCAAGGGAGATTTACGAGGGATTGCTGTTGCCCGTTCACTTTCGGAAGCTACTGTCGGCAACATGAAACAGAACCTCATGTTTGCTTTCCTTTACAATGCTTTGGGTATCCCTATCGCGGCTGGCGTACTATATCCATTTACCGGTTGGTTGTTGTCACCGATGATTGCCGCCTTGGCTATGAGTTTGAGTTCAGCTTCAGTCATCACCAATGCCCTTCGCCTGCGAAATAAAAAGTTATGATAGAGAGTTCCTTTCTTCCACCAGATGTATCAGGGCTGGTTGCAGCACTCGCCATCGGCCTGCTCATTGGTTTAGAACGAGGATGGCAGGATCGAGAACTGCCAGAAGGCAGCCGAGTAGCAGGTCTACGTACCTTCACATTGACAGGATTGCTCGGAGGAATGCTCGGTCATTTACAACCAAACTTCGGAGCTTGGCCGCTAGTTGCGGCCGTATTAGGGCTTTCCTTATTACTAACAGTGTCCTATGCTCGTACCGCAAAAATTTCCGGTAATTTAAGTGCTACCACAATTATTGCGATGCTGTTGACATTAGTTTTAGGTGCATATGCATCCCATGGCAATGTTACTTTAGCATTAACCGCGGCTGTAATCGTCGCTGTATTTTTGGATCTCAAGCCAACCTTACACGGTTGGCTACGCTTGATAGAGCATCGTGAATTAACCGCATCCCTGCAGTTGCTGGTACTTTCTGTCGTTATATTACCCTACTTACCCAATACGGGTCTGGGACCTTTTGCTGCATTAAATCCTTACCAGTTATGGTGGGCAGTGATCCTGATTGCCGGACTCTCTCTGGCAGGTCATTTTGCCATGCGGCTTACCGGTTCAGAAAGAGGCATATTCTGGACAGGTCTATTGGGTGGTTTGGCATCGTCTACAGCTGCAACTGTCGCACTGGCACGCTATACACGCCAGCACCCCGTCATGGTCAGTGCTGCTATTTCTGGAACATTGGCTGCCTGTGGCATCATGTTTTTTCGTATGGTTGTGCTGATAGGCGTCATTGAGCCAGCATTGCTAAGCACTTTTGGTGGTGCAATGATGATTGCGGGAATCCTTCTGCTGGGTATGGCATTGTGGAGACAACGCCAAATTACCAGCGCTGAAAACAACGATCGAACAATAGAAGCAATGGCTCCTTTTGATCTTGGGACAGCATTCAGCTTCGCTGCTTTCCTGGCTGTCATGGCAGTCTTGGTCCCGGCAGCAAAACAATGGTTGGGCACCAGCGGCATCTTCGTATTATCGACTATTTCTGGGCTAGCAGACGTAGATGCTATTTTAGTCTCACTTGCCCGCCTGCATAGTACTGAAGGCTTAACAACAAATGTGGCTGCTGTCGCGCTAGGGCTAGCCACACTGAGCAACATGTTAAGCAAAGCGACAATTGCATGGATGACAGGGGGGGGCACAGTTTGGCCGAGCTATCATATTTGGCTACACAATTGCCATGATAGGTGCTGGCGTAGCTCTGGCTCTCAGTTTGAGCTTTATGTAAGGTCAACTCGGGTAAATGGAAGATGTTCAAAAAATGAGTTAAAATGATTCCCCTTGCATGGATTCACTTTGAAAAACAATGGTAAAAATGATTCGACCATTGAGGGATTCAGCCTGGATGGTCGCCCCAAGCATATCAAGAATAGATTTTGTTATCGCGAGCCCTAAGCCGGTTCCTTCTTCTGTTCTTTGTCTAGATGCATCTGTTCGATAAAATCGATCAAATAACCTGGATAGTTGTTCAGGAGAGATTTCAGGGCCTTCATTTTCAATTGAAAATATTGTGTTATCTAAATTCTGTTGAAGTTTTATGCGTATTGTAGAATTCTTATTTCCATATTTAACTGCATTAGATAATAGATTGCTGAGTGCTCGACGTAACATAGCAGGATCACCTTTGACATTTCCAGATCCTGTTTGTTGAAGCGTCATATTTTTTTCGGCAGCTAGCGCATCATAGAAATCAAATAAGGCTGTAACTTCTTTAACCAGGTCAATATTCTGTAAGTTCTGTAATTTTAGGCCATGTTCTGCTTTTGCCAAGAAAAGCATATTGGATACCATTCGAGCCAAACGTTCTAATTCTTCTAAATTAGAAAATAGTATTTCTTGATAAGTACCAATATCTCGGTTACGGGCAAGACATACTTGAGTTTGAGTCATTAAGTTATTAATCGGTGTTCTAATTTCATGCGCTAAATCAGATGAAAAATCGGAAAGCCTTTCTAAAGCTGATTCTAGTCTGTCGAGCATATCATTGAAGGCAATTGCTAATGATTTTAGTTCTGTTGGTGTGTGCTCAACTTCTAAACGTTCTGAAAGATGTTGGGCAGAAATGCCTTCTGCGACCTTAGCCATTTTTTGCACGGGTCTTAAACCTCTCCAGGTTGCAAACCAGCCTAAAAACATTAAACAAATCGTACCGGCTAAACCAATGTAAAAAAGTTGACGCTTAAAATCATTTAAAAAATGTAGATGTTCAGATGTATCGATCCCCACAATAATGCGTACAGATTGTATCTCAGTATTTTTGTTTATATCCGTGTTGTAGATCATGCCACGATAAGTCTTATCCTGAATTTTCCATTTAATCCATGAATTATTTGCTGACTTGGTTAAGTGTTGAGTATTAATTGTTGAAGGTGCTGAACTAAATAAAACTTTACCTGTCGGTCGTTCTATTTGAACCATAAGATCATGGTGTCCAACTAAAGCGTCTCTCAAATAAAGATTAAGTTCTGGAGAGTTTTTAGGATTCTGTTGGATAAGATTCTGAATCAGCTGGATTTTACCTTCTAATTGGGTACGGTCTTGAGTCTCAAAATGATGCATTACTAATTTATTTATGAACAAACCCATAATAATTAGAATGAAAATAGTAGATAATGAGAAAATGATACCGATCCGGAAACTGATCGCTCTGAATAAATTATTATTCATCCTCTACCTCTAGTACATACCCCATTCCTCGAATATTCTGAATTAATTTGGGAGTAAAGTTACTGTCAACTTTACTTCTTAATCGTTTAATAGCGACTTCAACGACATTCGTATCACTATCAAAGTTCATATCCCAAATTTGAGATGCAATAAGTGCTCTTGGTAGAATTTCACCTCTTCTACGCATAAAAAGCTCCATAAGCGCGAATTCTTTAGCCGTTAAATCAATGCGTTGACCTGCTCGTGTTACCCGACGTTTTCTCAAATCAAGTTCTAAATCAGCAATCTTAATAATATTATTATCTTCTCTTTGTTGCCCTCGTCTAAGGAGCGTTTTTATTCGAGCTAGAAGCTCTGCAAAAGCAAAAGGCTTAACTAAATAATCATCAGCGCCTAGCTCTAATCCTTTTACTCGATCTTCGATTTGATCTCGGGCGGTAAGAAAAAGAATGGGCATTGTTTTACCGCTGCTACGAATATCATTGATAATATTCCAACCATTTAGTCCAGGTAACATCACGTCTAAAATAATTAAGTCATACTCTTCAGAAAGAGCTTGATGTTTACCCGTTAACCCATCTGTAACCCAGTCCGTAATATAGCCAGCTTCGGATAAACCTTGCTTGAGATAATCACCAGTTTTTTGTTCATCTTCAACTAATAGTATTCTCATTTCCGAATCCTAAGTCATTCATTAAAACTATAATAACGTTATAAAACATCTGATCGAGATAGATTACAAAAATGTCATTTTCAAGTCACTTAGATGTTCAGTGCTTCACTTTATTGTAGTAGCAAGAAATTAACTTTTAGAGAAACTTATGAAAACTGTAGTGCGTCGTAGTCTAACAATTTTAATGTGTGCTGGAACTTTAATTGCTGGTACTCAATCTTGGGCAAAAGATGTATCAACCTCAAGTGCCACTAAAACGGTAAAAGCACAGAAACCTTGTACAAAACCTTGTAAAATGGAAAAAGATGACAAGACTCAGCAAGATCATAGTCAACATCAGTCTCCTAACTCATCTGACATGTCAAAAATGGATCATTCTATGATGAATATGGACCATTCTAAAATGGATCATTCAAAGATGAATATGCCTGGTAGCAATAAATAATTTTATAAATAGCGAGAAAGAAGTATTAAAGTTTATACTAAATATTTGCTTTATTACTTCAATCTTGACCTTTCTAAAGGTGAGATAGAATGTCAAAAAAGTTAAGTCATGTACTCTTAATTGGAGTTGGTTTATTTTCATCAACTTGGGTAATGGCGGCAGTTAAAGAATATGATTTAACAATCGCTGAACAAACTGTAAATATCACAGGAAAACCGCTAAAGAGAATTACCGTTAATGGTAAATTCGTTGCACCACTTCTTGAATTTGAAGAAGGTGATGAGGCCGTTATCCGTGTTCACAATAAGTTAAAAAATCAGGACTCTTCAATCCATTGGCATGGCTTATTATTACCTGGAATTATGGATGGTGTACCTGGATTTAACAAATTTAATGGCATTGCCCCTAATAAAACTTATGAATATAAGTTTAAAGTCCGCCAAAATGGTACTTATTGGTATCATTCACATAGTAAAGGACAAGAACAAGACGGTTTATATGGTGCTTTTGTTATTTATCCTAAAGATAAAACTCCACTAACAGCTGCTGAAAAAACCGATAAAGATTACGTTGTTTTGCTTTCTGATTTTCATAATTCGACAAGTGATCAAATTATGAAAAATATTAAAAAAGAAGCAGACTACTATCAGAACCGCCGCGAAACAGTATTCGATGTATTAAAACAAGTTAAACGTGATGGATTGAAGGCAACTTGGCAAGACCGCTCTATGTGGAATCAGATGCGGATGTTGAAAACAGATATGTCTGATGTCACAGGCTATACATTTTTAATGAATGGCAAAACGCCTCAGCAAAACTGGACCGGTAATTTTAAAGCTGGAGAAAAAGTTCGCCTTCGATTTATTAATGCTTCTGCAATGTCATTTTTTGATGTACGCATTCCAAACCTAAAAATGACTGTAGTCAGTGCCGATGGTCAACCTGTAAAACCTGTTCCTGTAGATGAGTTCCGTATAGGTACTGCTGAAACTTATGATGTCATTGTTGA
Source organism: Acinetobacter sp. UBA5984 (assembly GCF_002429925.1). NCBI lineage: Bacteria > Pseudomonadati > Pseudomonadota > Gammaproteobacteria > Moraxellales > Moraxellaceae > Acinetobacter > Acinetobacter sp. UBA5984. The sequence goes on along the minus strand of NZ_DJBE01000022.1, from coordinate 3,931 downwards.
ACCGAAACAAGCCCATTATCAAATCGAAGCTGAATCTATTGACCGTACTGGATTTTCGGTTGGAACCTTACATGATGAAAATACCTCACCTGTAAAACAAATTGAGATGCCTAAGCCTCGTCCTCGTTCTTTATTGACTATGGAAGATATGGGAATGGATCATGACATGTCTTCTATGAAAGGTATGGATCATGATATGTCTTCTATGAAAGGTATGGATCATGATATGCCGATGAATAGCGCTACTGTTAAGGCGGCTTCAGACAAGAATGATAATACCGTATTTGGATGGGCAAATGCTTCAACACCTGAAGGTAATAAAGCATTGCAATATAGTGATTTGCAATCGTTAGATCCTCAAAAAGACACTCGTGCAGCTGAACGTGAAATAGAGATCCGTCTTGGTGGAAACATGGAGCGTTATATTTGGACAATAAATGGTAAAAAATTTAATGAAGCCGACCCACTAGTGGTGAAGTATGGTGAACGTATTCGCTTAAAATTTGTCAATGACAGTATGATGGCTCACCCAATGCACTTACATGGCATGTTTATGCAGCTTGAGAATGGTCAGGATCCAAGCAATATGCCAAACAAACATACGGTAATTGTTCCACCTGGGAAAACGATAACCACTCTACTCACAGCTGATGAGTTAGGTGAGTGGGCTATTCATTGTCACCTGCTTTACCATATGAGTGCAGGAATGATGAATAAACTCATTGTAGCTCAAGTGGAAGATGGTAATTCTACAAAGACTGTTCCTCAGTCCCAAGTAAATGAGAAGGGAGTAAATCCACATGCANNNNATGGATGGTTGATGAAGACGGTAAGGGCAACCTAGGAACAAAGTTTGAAACTTTAATTGGAACAGATGAAAATCGTCTATTTATTGAAGCCAATTCGGAAAAGTCAGAAAGTAATGATCCAAAATATGCTGTATCAGCACTTTATAGCCGTAACGTAGCCCCATTTTGGGATGTACAAGCTGGGGTAAGATATAGTGAAAATAAAAATAATAGCAGCAGCGATCGAGTGGATGGGGTTATTGGTATATTAGGTCTAGCTCCTTATTTCTTTGAAACACAAGCATATCTTTATGGCGGTGAGAATAATTTTTGGGGAGCAAGTTTTGAATTAGAACGTGATTTGCTTTTAACTCAGAAACTTATTACTCAACCTTATATCGAAGCAGATGTAATATTTAGCGATGATTCTAACTATGCTGCAAAATCAGGTTTATCAGAACTAAAAACTGGTATCAAAACCCGATATGAGATTACTAAGCGAATTAAACCTTTCATTGATGTTGCTTACCAATATGAAAAAGGACAGAAAGCCACTTCTATGCAAGAGGCAACAGAGTCTGAAAAGGGATGGAAATATGGTGCAGGCATCGAATTAGTTTTTTAAAATAGTATGATTTGGATTCATGAATGGTAGCTTCGGCTACTATTCATGAATTATTACTATTTATTTTCGAATCTGTAAAACTAAAAAAGCTTAATTTTTGGTCTATTTTTATGCAGTGGTTAAAAACATGCTTATCGCTGTTTTTATCGTTTGCTATTCTTTTAGTAGGATCGGCTGCTACTACTTCGTCTGTACATCATCGGTGTTTAATGCCATCTGAATAGATGCATGTGGCATAGCCGTCTTCATCGATTTGAATCCTAAAGTGGCCCTAATGATCCGCTTTAGCTTGCCATGATTACATTCGATCACGTTATTTTTATACTTAACCTGCCTGTGCTCAAGATCTGGTGGACATTTTCTTTCCCATTTTAACCGTGACAAAGCACCTCCATATGTGTGCTTTATCTGTATCTATCACTTGTGGGGCCTTCCTTTGCCAGAAGATGCGGATACTGAGCATCCAAAAGTAAAAGAACTGCATGAGCTTCTTGCATGGTCTGAAGGTATGGTCTGGTGTTCACCTGAACGTCATGGTTCTATGAGTTCCATTTTTAAATCACAAATAGACTGGATTCCACTTGCAGGAGGAGCAATCCGTGCTACCCAAGGTAAAACCCTTGCCTTGATGCAAGTCAGTGGTGGATCACAGTCATTTAACAGCCTGAACCAGATGCGTATTTTGGGGCGGTGGATGCGGATGATCACCATTCCAAATCAGTCTTCAATTCCGAAAGCTTTCTTGGAATTTGAAGAAGATGGACGAATGAAGCCTTCAGCTTTCTATGACCGGATTGTGGATGTCATGGAAGAGTTATTTAAGTTCACTCTACTGACTCGTGGTCAAAGCAAATACCTGACTGATCGTTATTCTGAACGCAAGGAATCGGCTGAAGAGTTGTCCAAGCGTGTAAATCAGCGCAGTTTATAAATGCTGGATGGTATTAAATACTGCGCCTCATTGCCAGGTCAGTAACACTTTTATGCTGTACCGATGAAGTGCTGTTAAAGGTACAATGAATATTGTAAAAACCCAGTCTTCATGATTGGGTTTTTACATTAAAGAAGTCAGAGATAAATAAGGAAAAGGTGAAGGCTTTGAACCAGAAACGGCACTGTTGCAAATAGGCTGACATGATAAGCTAAATATCTTATTTATTTCGAGATACAGCAGATGAATCCCTTCCACGGTCGGCACTTTCAAGGTGAAATCATTCTTTGGGCTGTTCGTTGGTATTGTAAATATGGCATCAGCTATCGTGAACTTCAGGAAATGCTCGCTGAACGTGGAGTGAATGTTGATCACACCACAATTTATCGCTGGGTTCAGCGTTATGCTCCAGAAATGGAAAAACGTTTACGTTGGTATTGGCGTAATCCTACAGATCGACATTTATGGCATCTGGATGAAACTTACGTAAAAGTGAATGGCAAATGGGCATATCTATACCGTGCAGTTGACCAACGTGGCCATACTCTTGATTTCTATCTTTCTGCTAGACGAAATACCCATTCAGCTTATTGTTTTCTTGGTAAAATTTTGAATCATGTCAAAAAATGGCAGATTCCACGAGTCATAAACACTGATAAGGCTCATACCTATGGCCGTGCTTTGTCGCGACTAAAACAGGAAGGAAAGTGTCCTGAAGACCTGGACCATCGACAGATTAAATACAAGAATAACGTGATTGAATGTGATCATGGCAAGCTCAAACGGATCATCAAGGCTACGTTGGGATTCAAGTCTATGAAAACGGCTTATGCCACAATTAAAGGAATTGAGGTTATGCGTGCTCTACGCAAAGGACAAGCTTCATTATTTTATAACGGTAATATTCTAGGAGAAGTTTGGCTAGTAAATAGAGTTTTCGGTCTCTAAGCTTTTTTGAAGGGAAAATCATCGACTCAGATCCCTATTTGCAACAGTGCCGTTGTTAGTGGTTTGACCCACTAACAACTAACACGTTGGCTATTCATTGAGTAAATCCTAAACTCAACTAATTCTTTTATTTATCAGACAACCATTTTTCGACATTCGACGGCACATTCACGGCAAGCATCAGCACATTGCTGGCAGTGTTGATGCTCATGTTGGCTACATTCATCTGCACAGTATTCACAAGCCTTGGCACAAAGCTCACAAATTTCTTTCATAAAAGGAGATTCATTTTGCTGCATACGAGCACAGAGCTGACAAATATCTGCACAATCTAGACAACGCTGAATACATTCTCGCATCATCTCCAGATTTTCTTCTTTTAGACAGGCATTTGCACAACTGGCACAGGTAAGGTAACAGCTCATACATGCCTTTGCGCAATCTGAAAATTGGATATCGTTCATCATACTTACCTAAAGTCACTTGATTTAGGAATAAGCTAATCAAAAAAAAAGATATACACTAGGACGATTAGGTAAGGGAAAGTAAAATAGTCATAGATTTTGTTAAATGGTTTTAGATGCTGGCTTTGAGTGATTTAGCTGCTCATGTATTCAGGCACTGTTGCAAATAGGCTGA